>JBJTQS010000047.1:0-5976 GCA_046075765.1 Bacteroidota bacterium | reverse complement strand
ACACTTTCCGCGCACTACATCCCCTATTCACTGTTATCGATCCTGATAGGGCTCAAGACTTCGTAAGATCTCTGCTTGCAAAATTCAAGGAGTCGGGAACGCTACCAGTTTGGGAGTTGGCCAGCAACGAAACGGGGTGTATGATAGGATATCATTCGGTGCCCGTAATCGTAGACGCATATATGAAAGGTTTAAAGGATTTCGATACCACATTGGCATTGAATGCGAGTATGAAGAGTGCCATGATGGATCACCTTGGACTGAAGCATTACAAAAGGATTGGGTACATCCCTGCCGATAAAGAAAATGAATCCGTCAGCAAAACATTAGAGTACGCCTATGACGATTGGTGCATCTATCAAATGGCGAAAGAGATGGGGAAAACCGGAGAAGCCAGATTGTTTCAAAGCAGGGCAAACAATCATTTGAATGTATTCGATAAAAGTTCCGGCTTTGTACGAGGAAAGAAAAACGGAAACTGGGTCAGTCCGTTCGACCCATATGAGGTAAGCGGCATTTATACCGAAGCAAACGCATGGCAATACAATTGGTTCATGCCACATGATATCAACGGCATGATCAATTTGGCTGGTGGCATAGATAAGTTCACTGCAAACCTGGAGGCATTATTCAGTGCAGAGAACAAACTCACGGGCAGATCACAGCCGGATATAAGTGGTTTGATTGGACAATACGCCCATGGCAACGAGCCCAGTCATCATATGGCTTATTTGTTCAACTACACAACCAAGCCTTTCAGGACTGCAGATATTACCCGGAAGATCATGGATGATTTTTACACCACCAAACGAGATGGCTTGATTGGAAATGAAGACTGTGGTCAGATGTCGGCATGGTATGTTTTTTCAGCCATGGGCTTCTACCCTGTTTGTCCTGGTAATAATTTATACGATATCGGAACATCGCTGTTCGACGAAGTATTAATCAATCCTGGTAACGGCAAAATAACATCGATTATTTCAAGCAGAAAAGCAAAATCCGACCACTATGTTAAATCAGTTAAGATAAACGGGAAAGGCTCCAACCTACAATTCAACCATGGTTTGTTAGCGACTGGGGCAAAAATTGAAATGGAGTTAACATCCGACTCAAGCATGCACTTGAAATCCACCGTATCAACAAGTAGCATTTCGAAACCCACAACTATGATACCATTTGTAGAAAGTTGCGAGAAAGCGTTTTTCGATTCCTGTTTGGTTGTCATGCAATGCCATACAGACAGCTCAGAGATCCGATACACACTTGATGGTTCGGAGCCCACGAGAAATTCAACATTGTACAGCAAACCAATAACCATAAGCCAAACATCGAAACTACGGATGGTTGCATACAGAAACGGCTATGACAAGAGCGCTGTTGAGGAGGTGGAGTTTATCAGGCTTCCATATCGAAAAACCGTAACCTACAAAAAGGAATACAGTCATAATTATACGGCTGGCGGCAAAAACGGATTGGTCGATGGTATCAAAGGAGAGCCTAATGCCTTTGGTTCATGGCAAGGATTCTGGGGTGACGATTTCGAAGCGACAATCGATCTCGGCGATGTTAGAACATTCAGCAAAATAGAAACCACCTTTTTACAGCAATATCCATCGTGGATATGGCTTCCTGCAGAAGTAACTTACGAGATTTCCAACAATGGCTCCGACTTCAAAGAGGTATATAATAGAAAAAACTTTATACCGCTTGATAAAGATGGAGCCTTTGTGGAAGCATTCAAGTCATCCTTGCCCAATACACAAGCTCGATACGTACGCATCAAAGCTGTCAACATGGGTAATTGCCCTAACTGGCATCCTGGCTCGGGTAATCCTTCTTGGATATTTGTAGACGAGGTGACTATAGAATAGGTTATCCGCTAACAACCATTATTCCACTCTGGATTGGAACTGGATATCCACATCTGTCTCCCCTGGCGCAAAGGTACCGTCCTTGATACCCGGTTGGTGTTTCAGCACTATTCGTGACGTTCCACTTGAAAGACTTCCAGTGACCCATTTGCTTTGAAGCCCGATACCGATGCCGTTTACATCGAGATCTTCATAGCTGGAAGCAATGTTTGCTCCAGCATGAAAAAAGAAAAACATATGGTCGTCACCTTCTGCTAAAACCTCATTGGATATGGTATCCGCAGGAGACTTCGATTCATCCAATAATAGAATAGACACATTGTAGGTTCTTTGAGAGCTGATACGTATCGTATCAAAAACGGATGGAGGATTGCCCCCATCTCCATCAAGATCGGAAAAAACAAATTGCTTGATAGGCTCAATGCCCGCACTGTCTACAAAAGAAATCTTGACAGTGGTGATCAATTCGGATTCATTTCCATCGGGTGGATTTTGTGGGGATGCGTCATCTTTCTTGCATCCTGAAGTCAATGCTATTGACATCAATGCAATGGATATTAATTTCAGTGATTTAAATTGAATTTTCATTTTAAGTGATTTTTAGAGTTAAAATAAACTGTATTCATATACTTAATTCTGTCGCTCAACTGATCCGAACGTTTTACGGAGCCTGATGGTGCAGTTGAAACCTTCATCATTAGCGAAATACCTATAGCGGTTCATATAATCGCGATAATTGATATCGAAAATGTTTTCAAAAGACAATGAAACATGTATGGGGTGAGCCTTTACAATTCTCCTCATAAAAAGCTCAAGGCTTGTGAGTGTGTATGATGCTGGTGCGTCAACATAATCATCAGAAACGCCTCTTGACTGTTTGAATATATGCTCAACCGAGCAGCCTACCCCCCACTTGGTCATCTTATCGGCTGACGGCTTTTCCCAATTCAAACCCAATTGCAGTTTATCTGAAGGCATTTGTGCAACCCATGATTCACGGTCTTTATTATAGGCACGAATGATTGAACCGCCGCCATTCACCTCCATGGCAGTTGTCAACTGCTTAGACAGCATCATATCGATACCATACAAATCGGCATCAGCTTGCAAATACTTGAATGTTGGGAAAGCACCTCTAACAGTTAGCGTGGCGGGCTTGATTGGTTGTAGATAAATAAATCCATCGAATCTGGTAAAGTATGCATCCAGCTCCATTTTAATTTGACTGAGGAGATAATGCAAAAAAGACAGATTCGCACCTAAGGATCGCTCTTCGGCAAGGCTTTTGTTTCCAATTTCAACAGCAGCGGAACCATGGTGAAGTCCATTGCTGTATAATTCATTTACGCCGGGTGGCCTCCACCCTGTTGATATCGAAAGTAAGACTGATGTCGAATCCGAATAATCCCACTTACCACTCAGCATCCCCGAAAGGGCACGATAATCGAATGGCTCCTTTACAACCTCGCCGCTGCGTCTCATGTACACATCCAAGTTGCGAAAATCATACCTCGCACCTGCTTCAATAGCAAAATCGCCAGAAGTAAATTTTTCGGTTATGAAAAACCCTGTATTTAATGATTCGTAGTTGGGTATGAACATGCGACCTTCAAAGGTGTTTGCTTGGTGCATGAAATTCAAACCAATTAAACCACTGACCTTAGAGGTTGCATTGTGGTCCCAAAGCAGCTCTGCTGACTTTGATGTGATCTCATAACTTAGCTCAGGAGAGGAACCTTCATTTGAAGATGATGCATTGAAGTCTTTGTCGTACTCTTCCCTCAAATTATATTGGCGTGCCAGATTCAAAGTTAATTTTCCCGAAGCTCCCACAGCAGACCAGGCCGTTGCTTTGAACAACTCATGACTTACTTTTTGAGAAGGCCTTTCGATTTCGTAAGAAAATGGCCGCTGCTCCAAAGGCTCATCCAATTCGAATGCCAACTCAAGATCTGTAAGGTTGCCGATATGGGATCCCGTGAAAATTCCGATTTCACTGTTAAACTGGCTATAGAATCCAGTAACACCAAAATCCAACTCATTCCATCCAGCAGACCAGGAAAAGTTCTTTTCGCGGAAACCGGTATTTTTCAAAAAATATTCGGGAGTTCGCACATCGCCGCCTTGTTTCAAAGTCCCTTGTAATCGAAATGCAAATGCCGATAATTTTTCAGGACTGTATTGGATCATGGATGATATGGCACCTTCTCGATTTGATGATGCCCCTACCAAATTAGCTTCAGCACCCATACCGGTCCCCTGTGGTAATGAAGCCGGTTCAACCAAAATCACACCACCGATGGCATCCGGTCCGAAGCGTACAGAGCCCGAACCTTTGATGACAGTCAATCTTTTTGCAATAAACGGATCGATCTCTGGCGCATGTTCGCTACCCCATTGCTGCCCTTCCAATCGAATTCCATTATTCAATATCAACAACCTGTTACCCGATAATCCATGCACCACAGGCTTAGACACCGTTGAACCCGATTTCAGCATGGTAACGCCGTTTATGGTAGATAAACCCTCCGCTAATGACTTGCCAGAATTCAAAGCCATTTGATCTCCTGATATCGTCTCAGATGAGAGCAATGGCATATCATCCATTTTGCTTTTTACGATTAAAACTTCATTGAGTTCGTTGTGCTTGTGAGGCAGTTCGACAATTATGCTTGTATCAACAGAAACCGTAAGAACTACATCCGTCTTCTCGCAAGCCAAGTGTGACACCACCAAGCGAACCTCTCCTTGACAAAGTCCCGCAAGCTTGAAGCGTCCATCATAGCCGGTTATGGTACCACCTGATTTTCCTTTAACAGCAATTGATGAATACGGCAAGGGTTCTCCGGTATCAGCATCCTTGACAATACCCGACACAAGAATATTGCATTGGGCTTGGATGTTTCCAGAAGATAATATGGTGATAGCCGCGATTGAGCAGCCAAATAAAACTGGTCTGAATTTCAAAATACAATGATTATTGCAATCTTACCTACCCAGTAAGAGTGCGCGATTCAAAAAGAGGATTTCAACAAAATAATCCGATACTTGGGGGGCCTCTGAAAAGCGTTAATTCCTGATATATACCTGGAGCTGGTTGATTATACCAACAAGGAATAGAATTGGGTTTTGAACTAAAAACAAAAACGCCCTCTGAAAAAACGACAGGGTATATTGCGGGTAATACATGATCACAAACATTACAATCAGGATGGTATTCGTGATAATGCTGATCGTTTAATTCAACACATGCATCTTGATGATCATGACAAGCGGCATGTAGGGAACTGTATACCTGTGGCATGGAAAATGCCAAAAGCAAAAACAAAACCAACAACCTATTTCGCAACGCCTGCATCATTCAAAAGTAGATAAACACAATTTAAAAGAAAAGGTTGGCATACCAATGTCAAAAGATTTAATTTTAAGGTGAAAAACTGCCACAAAACCGATCCATAAATCTGTAATTCAAACACTTATACTCAAGAAATATTGACGAAATCAAAAATATTGGTATTGGTTTTTTGCCTTGCTGTTAGCGTTTCAACCACAGCTGTTTGCCAAACCAAACCTCCGAGGATTATTGCTGGCCTGAGTTTAGGTTCTGCCGTACCAACAGGAAAATTCGCTGAAACCAACATTTTAGACGAGAAATCCGGTTTTGCCAAAAACGGCTATGGATTTGGGTTAGATGGCGCCTACTTTTTAGGCAAGAATTATGGTGTTTGTGCAGCTGTCCGCCTTGGAACCCATCCGATGGATGTGCAAAAGATTGCCAATGGTTATGCTGAAGTTTTAGGTGGAAGATTTACGGTTAATGCTGGACGATGGTATCGTTTTGATATATACGCTGGTGCTTGCATCACCATACCCATAAATAAACTCCACATCGATTTAAAAATGATGCCGGGGATTTCAAATGTGGCCTATCCCGAACTTCGGGCTGAATCAGACCAATATTCATTCTACCAATATACCGGACCAACAAAATCCATCGGATTTTGCTCATCGGCTACTATCCGTTACACCCTTTCAGATTCATTCTCGTTGGCGGCATTTGCTGAAACGAATCGCACAAAATCAACCTTCAACGTACAATTAGAGG
>JBJTQS010000046.1:0-6321 GCA_046075765.1 Bacteroidota bacterium | reverse complement strand
ACGGTGAAATTTATAATTATAGGGATATAAAAAAGAATCATCCTGATAGAAACTATGTTTCCAATTCAGATACGGAGGTTTTGTTTCACAGTCTTGTTTCTCACGGTTTAGATGCCACATTGAAACACCTTCGTGGGATGTTTGCATTTTGTTGGCATAACAAGTCCACAGGCGAGACTTTTTTGGTGCGGGATCGTTTTGGAATAAAGCCCCTTTTTTATTCCGTTACACATGGAAACGAATTGATTTTTGCCTCAGAGGTGAAATCCTTGTTGTCCGTTTGTAAACCCAAATTGAATCAATTTAGAGCAACTTATGCGGTTTTAGGTGGATTGGAACGTGATGGATGCGGTACCGCATGGGATGATGTTTATCAGGTTCCTCCTGGTCATTACTTGCAATTCAAGAATGGTAAGGTCAATCTAGTTAAGTATTTCTGTATTACAGACTACATTAATGAATCAACATATAAGGAATATGATCGAATGAGCCGATCCGATTTGGTTTATCAATTGGATGGATTGTTACGACAAGCTGTTGAGGATATGGGAATGGGTGACATTCCTGCCGGATCGTTTATGAGTGGTGGAGTCGACTCTGGATTGATCAGTTATTATGGCAAGGACTCCAATCCTGAGATCAAGCTGTTCAGTTGTGATGTGGATGGTCATCAATCTGAGGCCTTTTTATCACGAATAAACGCAAAAACCATTGGGGCTAAAATGTACATGTCCACCTACCGTGATAACCAATGCATATCTGAACTCGTATCCACTACGTGGCATTATGAGTCGCCTTTGGTGGTTCATTTTAATGCGATACCATTGGCTAAATTATCCAGACTAACAAGGCAACTATCAACCAAGGCAGTACTTACGGGTGAAGGTTCAGATGAATTGTTCATTGGATATCCGCACCTGGTCGGCGGCAGTCTTGAATCGATTTTATCGGCGCCGTATAGATTATTGGATTCTCTTTATACAATATTGCCTGGACTCAAACGCTTTAAAGAGAAACGGACTTATGGATTATCCATTCATCATGCCCTTCGACACGCTTCTGATGGCGAATATGCCTCATGGAGTCAACAGGGTAACTTAGGATCATACGATTTTCTGTCTGCTGCTGAAAGAGTAAAGCAGCTTCAATCAGTTAAAATGATGAATTCCCATCTTTTATCGCTTTTATGGCGTAATGATAGAATGGGAATGATGCATTCCATCGAGTCTCGATTCCCCTTTTTGGACGAACGGGTTGTCCAGTTTGCATTGAATCTTCCGTATAAACATAAGGTCGCTTTTGTAAGTAGGTTGTCAAACGTCAAGCACCCATTTCAATCCGGCAAGCATCTGGTCAGGATGGTTGCATCCAGGTACCTCCCTGAAAAGGTGGCCTTTGGTTCAAAGAAAGGATTTCCTGTTGAAGGTCTGCATAACCTAGAAATCGCTCCAGCATTTTTTGAAAATGGCTTTTTAGCTGCAATACTTCAACTGGATAAATCCGGTTTGAATAGTTTTTTTGCAAATATGGATGGATACAATAAGTCGCTTTTCGGTATGGTTGAAATTTGGGGGAAGTTATTCGTTGAAGCCAAATCATTTTCCGAGGTCAATGACACTGTTTTGAGAGATTTCAGTTATGGTATTGCTTAAACTTTGTAAAAATGCATCTACAATACGCTGTTTTACAGCACTTTTAATTGACAAACGGCTCTTCAAAACTTATATTAGGTGTAACCTTGAATCGTGAAAGGCGTAATTAGATTCGCCTTTATGTAGTGTAAACCAAATGTTCGTCAATTCACTAAATACACCCCGCATCATCATCCTTTTCGGCGATATTCTCATCGCCGCAGGATCTTTGATTTTGGCGTATTTATTGCGATTTAATTTCGTTTTACCAGAAGGTATTACCGATCAAATCGTATTAAACCTTGAGTTGCTGATCTTCATCAGAGTTTGCTGTATGGTACTTTTCAAATCATACATGGGCTCAGTACGCCATACTGCCGTCGCTGATATTGTGAAGATGAGTATGGTGGCTTTTGCCGGTACATCCATATTCGGATTGGCCAACGTGTTATTTTATCAATCTGGAGGTGCCTTCTTAGTTCCCTTCAGCGTTTTGATCATGGATCTTTGTTTGAACATCGTGGCCCTGACTTCATCACGTATCATTGTGAAATACATTTGGGGTTATCGTACTAAGATTGCCCTAAAGCCAGGTAAAGGAGCTCTTGTTTTTGGTGTAACGGAGTCGGCAATTGTCGCTACTCGCGCTTTCAAATTCGACCTCTCCTTGGGATACCGTGTTTTAGGATTCATCGATGATGACAAGGGCAATCATGGTAAAACTATAGCAGGCACCCGTGTTTACAATGGTTTATCGGATTTGCAATTGTTGCTGTCAAAAAATGATGTCAATTGCTTATTTATTTCAGATAAGGACATACCCAAAGACCGACTACAACAAGTGGTTGACCTTGCCTTGGCATCTAAGAAAATGGTGATGCGCATACCCAATGCATCCCAATGGTTGAACGGAAATATAAGTGCTTCCCAAATTCGTACTCTTGAGATTGAAGAGCTATTGGAGCGTGATCCCATCAAATTGGATTATTGGAAAATCAGCAATTTCATCAAAGGCAAAACTGTTTTGGTTACCGGAGCGGCTGGCTCTATTGGCTCCGAAATTGTAAGGCAGATATCTGAGTTCGCTCCATCCAAATTGATTCTTGTAGATGCTGCCGAGACCGCTTTACATGATCTTCAATTAGAACTACAGGATAGGGGACTTCAGGTTGATGTTGAATTTATACTCGCCAACATCCGAAATGAAAAAAGGATGCGACACATCTTCGAATCTTTCAGACCAGAAGTTGTGTTTCACGCTGCAGCCTATAAGCATGTTCCATTGGTTGAATTAAATCCTGCCGAAGCAGTTTGGACGAATGTGATGGGAACGCGCTTGCTCGCTGACTTATCACACGAATACCGTGTTTCCAGGTTCGTGTTTATATCCACAGATAAGGCTGTTAATCCAACCAGCGTAATGGGAGCATCCAAACGACTTGCAGAAATGTATGTGCAGTCGCTCAACCGTTTTTCAGATACCACCTTTGTTACTACGCGCTTTGGCAACGTAATGGGTTCAAACGGTTCTGTAATTCCAAGATTCCAAAAACTAATCAGCTTACGCCGCCCAATTACAATCACCCATCCAGAAATCACTCGATTTTTCATGACCATACCCGAGGCCTGCCAACTCGTTCTGGAGGCCGCTGCTATGGGAAATGGAGGTGAAGTTTATGTGTTCGATATGGGAAGGCCTGTTAAAATATTGGATTTGGCTAACAGGATGGTGCTTTTGAGTGGGTTGGAGCCAGGAAAGGACGTGCCAATTGTGTTTACCGGCCTAAGACCGGGCGAGAAATTGTACGAGGAATTGTTAGCAGATTCTGAAAACACAATCAAGACCCATCACCCTAAAATTTTCATTGCCAAGGTTGCTGGCTTGGAATTGGACTCGCTTCAACAAGGCATTTCTGGCCTTCATGACTGCTTAATAAATTCCGATCGCGACTGCATTATCAATAACCTTCAGTTGATGGTTCCGGAATACGCTCCGGCCTCGGTTACAGTCTAACCGCTTTTTACACCCTCCCCGTTTTCTTATTCTTTTTACTTTAGCCCCTCCTAAAGGGAATGCTATGGGTATTACTAAACAAGATGTAACATTTTTATTCCATGCCAAAGGAAAGGGCGTTGATTTTTCATCCACAGCCATGTTGGGCCGACTGGTGCTTTATGCCGATAAATCGGATTTGGAATACTGTGAGTCGAAATACAAGAACACCACTAAATCAATTTCCCAAGTGGTTTTCAAAGACAAATACTCGGAGCCTTTTTTTGAAATGTTGGGGGCAAATCGAGTGGATAGTATTGACTATTCAGATTATGAACAAGCCTCAATCATTCACGACTTAAACAAGCCTATGCCAGATACCATGCGGCAAAAGTTCAGCTGTATCGTGGATGGTGGCACAATCGAGCATGTTTTCAATTATCCAATTGCTGTAAAATCCTGCATGGATGCCATTCAAGTTGGAGGGCACTTTGTGGGTATTACACCCACCAACAATCAAACGGGTCATGGCTTTTATCAATTCAGTCCTGAGCTTATTTTTCGTGTATTCTCGGAGGAAAACGGGTTTGAAGTGGTGCAAATGCTGGTTTCTGCAGATGTTACTGATGGGGAGGAGCAGGAATGGTACGAGGTTGCAGACCCAATGAAAGTGAAATCAAGAGTGATGCTGGTAAATAATCGGCCGTTGACGCTGCGTTTTATTGCCAAGAAAGTTGCTCAAAAGGAGGTTTTTCAAACGGCGCCCCAACAAAGCGATTATGCCACTACTTGGAATAGGCACGAAGCCGTTACCACTAACGACTCATCCAAGTCGGGCGGTGTATTGGGTTTGCTCGTTAAAAAGTTCGTGCCTTACCGTCTTAAAGTAATAGCGCGAAATTTAAAGAATTTGGCAACCAAGGAGGTGATTCAATCCGCTACATTAGGAAATATCGACCCATCTCAATTCCGAAAGGTCGATATTTGATACGAAAACAAAGTGTTTTTACAACACAACGATTTTTCGCGTAATGGATCCAGAACTATGATCCAATTCCAAAAGATAAATACCTTTTTGAGTTGGTGCTGGTATCACTAAGTTGTGTTTACCCGATTGAAGCTTTTCTTGAATAGCCGTTTCAACCAATTTGCCCTCTAAAGAAAGGATTCGCACAGCAACTTCTTCGCTTGACAACAATTGAAATGAGAGGTTGATGTTGTCGGTTACTGGGTTTGGGTGGATTGCGATGGATGATGCCACTAAACCTTCTTCGATGCCTGTTGCAGACTCTGTAACGGTTTGCGATGTGGTATAAATAAAGTCACCAGATGTGGAGCCACTGCCATTCGTGGCGTTGCCGGCTGCATAGAAGGTTACTGTACCAGTTCCTGCTGCTGGTGCCGTCCAATTGAAGGTGAAGGTTTTGCTTCCTGTGGTAGATGCGCCACCGTTGAGTGTATGAACAACATTAGTACGAGAATTGCCAAGAATGTTGGCGATTTTAATTGTGGTTCCGGTTCCTGCAGTTAAAGTCCCTGCATTTGCACCGGAGGATCGAAGTGCTTCAAACCCTACTCCGTATATCGGACAACCAGCTCGGGAAATGGTCACGCTAATCGGATAAACCGCACCTGGAAAATATTGCCAATTCACCAAGGTCGGAGCGGAGATAGTTATGGAGCCACCTGGAGCATTTAATGCATTGCCGGTGTGACAACCAGAAGTGTTGCAAGTAGTCTCTCCTGGAGAGCCAACTCTGCCTGCTATGCCGTTATTACTGCTGATCATTGATATGCCAACAATTAAGGACGAAGCCGCTATGAATAACCCTGTTATTTTGGTGCGATTGATTTTCATTGTAGTTTTTTTTACGAATTTATTAATTTGCAGAAGATAATATCAGTTTTGATGGAATCGATTTTAAAGCTTTTTCAACACTTAATCTGAGCAAATTGTTTAATAATCAATACATTTTGTTGAAAAGCATGATTGCTTCGTTGGCCTCCTTGGCGTCATGAACCCTTAAAATTTTAGCTCCGTTCATTAAAGCCACCATGTTTAACGCTGTTGTTCCGTTTAGGGCATTTTTTGAATTGATATCCAAGGTTTTGTAGATTATGGATTTTCTCGATAAACCCGCTAAAATGGGGCAGCCTATTAATTTAAGATGATTTAGGTTTTTCAAAAGTTGGAAATTGTGTTCAATGGTTTTTCCGAACCCAAAACCGGGATCAACCACAATATCTACAACCCCTAATTTTCTTAAACGACTCACTTCTTTTAACAGGAAATCAGCTACTTCGGTAGTTACATCCCGGTAACGGGGATTCACTTGCATGTTACCTGGACGACCTTTCATGTGCATTAGAACATAAGGAACTTTGAGTTTTGACAAGGTCTTGTACATGTTGGTGTCGATTTTCCCAGCAGAAACATCGTTTACCATAGCGACGCCAGCTTCCACGCATTTACCGGCTACTTCAGAATACCAGGTATCAACCGATAAAATAGCTTTCGGGAACTTGTCCAAAACCGATTTAACCGCCGGTAAAACCCTTCGAAGCTCCGCTTTTTCAGATAAATGCTTTGCTCCCGGGCGGGTAGATTGCCCGCCGATATCCACAATATCAGCCCCATCCCGAATCAACTTACCAGCTTGCCTTAAGATTGAAGCAGTATGGGTAAATTTGCCCCCA
>JBJTQS010000045.1:0-19856 GCA_046075765.1 Bacteroidota bacterium | reverse complement strand
TATGGTTTAATTCTTCGATAATTTCTATTCCGAAACTGCCACTTTCAAAGATTCGTCTAACTCCATGGTAGCATAAGTCTCAGGGCTGCGATCCATAGGATTCGCCATCTGCATTGGGCTTGCCAAATTTGACCTGTCGTTCATTTTACTCTTATAATTTGATGTTTGCACTGTCGTCATAGGGTTATTTGTAACGTTTTGCGAGTTGGCGCATACCCGAAGGTTGCGCTTACTCGCTGTTACCTGCTGCCTTTAATTTCTTCGTAAACCAAGTGCCTCCGAGTGTTTGTTGTCAATTTTACAGTTTTTAGTATCAACTGCTAAAATTATTTTGTCAATTACCCTCTTTGTTGTTATTGCATTTGGTTTAGTCGAACCCTTCACGTTAGTTAACCAATCCATAACATCTCGCATTTCCTCGTCCATATAAAATTGCATAACAGACATATGCAAATCTTTAAATGGAATGAAAAACCATTTGCCGTAGTAGGGAGGACGTTTCTTCTCTTCGGCAGATACATTCAGCTCAAGAGTTTTCCATGTGTACATCGCCCAGCCATCCATATCGGTGGTTGTATTCATGAAATCGACTTGGCTTTTTATTGTTGTAAGTCGATTAATTCCAAATTCTCCGCAAAATATTGGTCGATTACTTTTTCTTGCACTTATCATGTGTTTAGGTAAATCCTTTTCAACTTTATTGCCAAACCAACTGTAGAAGTGGAATTGATAGCAGCCGTTTGGATCAAGAAGACTGTCGTATTTCGATAAAACATCCATTTTAGTTCCAAATCCATTGCCTTCGTAAATAATTATGTGGTTTTGATCCTGTTCTCTGATAGCATTGCTGATTTTTTGATACAGATCAAGGAGTTCTTTTTCTCGCTTTTTGGGGATATTTGGCTCGTTAATGATGTCGTAACCCAGAATGATTGGTTCGTGCTTATAACGACCTGCTATTTCCGACCAAATTGCGACTGTCTTTTGTTTGGCTTCTTCAGAGTCCCAAAGAAGGGTTGCTCCCTTTGTGTAATTGCTCGTCCAAAGTTTATTCTGAGGCTTTGGAGCTCGCATCATGGTTATTATTATAGCGATATTATTCTCCCTGAAAACAGGTATCAGTCTATCCAAACTAGAGAACAACCAACTTTTGGTTGAAACATTCTCAAACGATTCTGCTGAAAAACCTACTCTTACAGAATTAAAGCCCATTTTCTTCATTAGTATAATATCATCGGAAGTGATAAAGTGTTCCATCATTTTTTTTGAGTATCCTTCATATACATTAGGTCCAAGAATATCATTCAGATTCTTCTTAGCTGTTTCGTGCACATTTTGAGCTCCTCCGAATATATAATTTTCTTGATAAAGCCAGCAGCTTACATTGGTAGCTCTTAATAAAAAGCGTTGCCCATTTGTATCAATAATATCTCCCGAGCTTCTGTGGAAAAAGGTTTCTGTTTTTGTCTGACAAAAAGAAGAAATCGAAATGTAGAATATAAAAAATAATAGGGAATATAATTTCATCATCGTCTGTCTTAAGGTTGCAGGTAACTTACTTATATGCGCTATAAACCTTCCCAATTTGTTCCATTTTAGGAAATACCAGGTAGCATTTTATCGCCTTATCAAATGTATGCAATTCACTACAAACCATCAAACAGCGCTTTTGTCTGTTGGATATCTCTGCTTCGTCCGATAAATATCGGACTCCCGCTACTGGTACTGATTGTTTCTCGCAAAGCCCGCCAAGGAAGGCGCAAAGAGCGCAAACAACCGCCTACTGGTGCGAGTCCCGCCACTTGTCACCCGCCTTCGGCGAGGCACAGCTTGTAACCCGCCTTCGGCGAGGCAAGCTTGTAACTTGCCACTTGTAACTTGTCACTTATCCCGCCACCGCCCCCCTCCTCACATATTCCGTATCTTTACACTGCCGTGCAAAACCTTACCGATATACGAACACTCTCGCTCGATGAATTATCATCCGCTTTGCCTGCGCTGGGCGAGAAACCTTTCCGCGCCAAGCAAATACACGAATGGCTTTGGAAGAAATCGGCTCGTTCATTCGATGAAATGACGAACCTGTCGGTGGACTTGCGCCAAAAACTCCAACAGTCATTTGCATTGCGACCTGTTGCCGAACACAACAAGCAAATAAGCCAAGACGGTACCATCAAAAGCGGTTTCAAATTGCACGACGGGCATTTGATCGAAGGCGTTTTGATACCGGCCGACGATCGTATGACGGCATGTGTATCGTCGCAAGTGGGTTGCAGCCTCACATGCAAATTCTGCGCAACCGGTAAGCTCGATCGTATCCGCAACCTCGATGCATCGGAAATTTATGACCAGGTGGTGATGATCCGCAACCAGGCAATGGCAACCTACAACACACCACTCACCAATATCGTTTACATGGGCATGGGCGAGCCACTACTCAATTATGCCAACATGATGCGCTCGGTGGAGCTCATTACCGCTGATTACGGATTGGGCATGGCCGCGAAAAGAATCACCGTTTCCACAGCGGGCATAGGCAAAATGATACGCAAGCTGGGCGATGATGAAGTGCGCTTCAACCTTGCCCTTTCCCTGCATGCAGCCAACGATAACAAGCGGAACCAGATCATGCCCATCAACGAACACAATTCGTTGAATGAACTCGCCGACGCACTGAAATACTTCCATGATAAAACCGAGTCGCGTGTAACATTCGAGTATATCGTATTCCATGGTTTCAATGATGAGATTCAGGATGCGAAGGAGCTCGCAGAATTCTGCAAGCATGTTCCTTGCAAAGTGAATCTGATCGAGTACAACCCGATTGAAGCAGGCGGATTTCAAAATGCCAAAGAAGACAAGATTGATGCCTTCAGCAGGTATTTGGAAAACCGCAACATCATAGTCAACATAAGAAGAAGCCGCGGCAAGGATATCGATGCCGCCTGCGGCCAATTAGCCAACAAAGGCACAAAAAACTAAACCGCCCCCGGCATTCCGGGAGCGGTTGAAAAGCATTTCGAAAAGTACGAAGCCCCTTGCTGCTGACAACCCCGTAGGTGAAATGGACGATCCAAAAATAGAAGTAACCTATGAAGCCGTAAAGTCACATCAAGGTATCGGAAACAACCAATGAGCCAATGCAACAACCCGTTGAGTAAAAGGGCTGTTTTCAAGCCACAAAAAACAAATGATATACTCGAAAAACTTCACCATACGCTGGGCCGACTTAGATGCTAATGTTCACATGAGGCACTCGGCATATAACGACTATGCCGCTCAAACACGCTTGCTATTCATGGCTGAAAAAGGCTTCGGCATGCAATGGTTCGCACAACATCAAGTGTCGCCGATCATCTTGCGCGAAGAAACCATTTTCTTGAAAGAGATCGCCGGCAATGAAACCATCAGCGTTGATGTGCGCCTACTGCGCATGACCAAAGACGGTTCACGATGGAGCTTCATGAACCGGTTTTTCAAAGAGTCCGGGGTGTTGTCTGCCCAACTCGTAGTTGATGGGGCTTGGATGAATCTTCAAACACGAAAACTCACCGCCCCGCCTGCTGAACTTCTTCAGCTTTTTGATGTGGTTGACAAATGCGAAGAATTCGCATGGATTGAAAAGTAGCAAATAAAAAAAGGACTATGCCTTACGGGGCAAAAAGTCCTTTGTTGGTCAGGGGGAACCTATGTATGTTGTACTAGAAAGTCTTGGCGAGGAACGACATCAACTCCACACGCAGTTGTAGGAATAGCTTATCAAACTGCGACATCCTCTCGCGCATGGATTGATCATCTGCCACCGACCTGCGATTTACAGCAGTTCCATTTTGAGCAACGTTTTCGGCAATGGTGGTTTCGGATTGGTTGATGGCATGCTTCATCTCATCCAATTCATTGCGCTGAATCACAAACTGGTTTTGGTAATGCTCCACTTGCGCCATCAGCGACTTATTGGTGTTGCGGGCTGCAACTTCTTCCAATCGATGACGCATGATTTTCAAATCGTCATAATAAAAGTCGATCTTATTTAACCACTCGCGGTGTTCGGCATGTAGCACTTCAATTTTTACAGTATCCATGGCTTGTTGTTTTTGTTACTATGCAAAATTGTAACGACCTGACTACTTCAGAACTGACCACGGTCACAAATCAAAATGATTTTCGTCATGCTTTGCACCAAAAAATGATAGTGCTGACACTATTAGTATAAATCGATTTTATCGGCATTGAACGGACAATGAAAAAAGTCGCTCTGCCGTTTTGAGCACATTAAAAACTATTCGTGTTCGTGCTCTTCTTCGTGCTCGGTATCGCCAGCACCTTGATCGCCGGCAGTTGATGATGATTGTACTTCGGGATGGCGTATGGCTCCGCCTGAATTACCGGTGCGGGCCATCAATGCAAAAGTGCTTGTTATGAAAAACATATTCAAAAAAAGAAGCGTGCGATTCACCGTTTGGGTTTTCATAGATGCCATTAAAGTGCCTAACGCGATGGCTCCAGAACACATCAAAGCCCAAAAGGCTATCTCGGCCTGCTCTTCGTGCTCATGAATCTGCGTATTGCTGATGCCAGGCCGGTCTTCAACCGCATGCTCCGCTTCTTCGCCGGTCAAAAATGCCGGGATAGCGATCAGGGATACCACGACCAGCGTCCATAAAGCAGCCTTTGAGAGCGTATCATTTCGCATGAAATAGCCGAACGACAAAAGCACCAATGCGAAAACCGATCCCAGTATAGGAACATGGTTAAGCATTAGATGCAGGTGTGCGCCGCTAATCATGGAAAGAACAATATATTATTTGCTGTCTATTTCCTTTTTCTCGTCGTTGCTCGCCTTACCGCTGGAGGCATCCTTGAACTCTCTGATACCCTTGCCCAAGCCTCTGGCAAGTTCGGGGATACGCTTACCTCCGAAAAATAGCAAAAGAACCACCAGAATCAATATGATTTCTGTCGCCCCAAGGCCGCCAATCAATGCAAGTGTGCTGAATAGTGTCATGTTTATTGTTTGTTTGGTAATGCAATGTTAATCAATTTTCGCAAGTCATCCTCCTGACAACCACGAGGACGGATTCAATTTTTGGATGCCCTTCCAGATCTCCAGGTGCAATTCGGCAAAGCCGGATTCGGGGTCGGTGAAGACTTTGCCAATGACTTGTTTGGTGGAAACCCGGTCGCCCTTCTTTACGCGTACGGTTTCCAAATTGGAATATACCGACAGGTATTCGCCATGGCGGATGATAACGGCGCTGTTGGCGCCCGGTATATTGATCACACCTGTTACCTCGCCTTCAAACACCGCCCTAGCCATGCTGCCAGCCACCGAGCGAATATCCACCCCGTTGTTATAAACCTTCACCCCCTTCAACTCGGGATGCGGGTGCTCGCCAAAAGCTTCGCTAATTCGGCCTTTTTCAACGGGCCATGGAAGCCGCCCCTTGTTATTTGAAAAACCTGACGAAAGTTTCTGCGCCTCTGGCGTAAGTGTAAACACGTTCTCGCTGGTCACATTCTTTTTCCCCGAAGCCGTGGCCTTCTTCTTTGCGGATTCGATTTCCTTTCGGACCAAATCATTCAAAGCGCGATCGAGCTTGTTCTTTGCCCTTTGCTTTTCTGCTAACTGTTTTTTCAAGCGCTCCTCACGTTGCTGTAGTCCGGTGAGTATCTTGTCTTGTTCCTTCTTATCCTTCTCCAACTCCGTTTTCTGGTCAAGCTCGTTATCCATCAACGATTGCTTTTCCGACATCCGAATTTCCAAATCCTGCTTCTTCTGGTTGAGTTGCTTTTGCGTTCCGGAAATGAGCTCGGCCTGCTGGCGACGCTTCTCATTAATCTGGCGCATGTAAATAAGTCGTTTGTATGCCTGGTTGAAGTCTTCGGAAGAAAACACAAACATCAACCTTTGGTAACTGCTGCGATTCCGCTGGGCAAAACGCACCATATTGGCGTATTCCGTCTTCAGCTTACGCATCCTCGACTCCATAGAGGTGATTTCGGTACTGGTCTGTCCGATTTCATTTTCCAAACCGTTCATCTCCTTGGTGATCTCTCTGATCATCTCTTGGCGCAACCTGATTTTCTTTTTCAGCGCGGCCACCTGCTGCGTGGTGAGTTTTTTGTTTTTGGATGTCTCGCGAAGTTGCCTGTTGGTTTCGTCGATCTCGCGTTGAAGGTTCTGCTTTTTCTTTTCCAGCTCCTTCTTGGTTTGCGCCGGCAGCATCGCATTGCCGACCAACAAAAACATTACAGCAAGCAACAATACCTCAACGGATCTTCTCATAGCCTTTGGGTATTGTGAATGGAAATTCCAATGGGTTGTTCACCGTAACCTTGTCGTATTCGATGGAAATACGCATTTGCTGACCGGCTTTCACCATGGTGGATGATTTGAAAGGGAAAAGACCTGCGTCGGTTTGACGGTAATCGAAATAATCTGTCAAGAGCGATTTTTGCACACGCAAATCTTCAATACTCAATCGCGTGATGCGGAAGGTGCTGTCCTCCACCCAAACATCTTGTACAACTGGTTTGGCGATGTCAACATCCTCCAAGGAGCGTTTCAGTTTGCGCTTGCTCATGGTTGATAGGATATAGCAACTGTCTTCCACGTAAACGGAATTGAATTTGTTTTTCCGATAAGCAAAAAGGTTTCCCGTTAGCACTCCTTGCAGTATATCGAAGTCCACATTTACATCCAACATCTGGCTGAGGAACTGATAATCGGCAAGTGCGTATTTGTTATTTAAACGGTCCATGAATTTAACCGAGTCGCGAGTGGCCAGAATGCGAGCCACTTCGATTCCCAACATCGGAGAAATGGAAATCCAAATCATCGAATCGGTTTGCAATCTCAATGTGATGTTGAATGAGCCTTCCTGCTGACCACCTTCCGTTTTCACGGATGCTTTGGCGCTGATGGTTCCAGCCTTGAATGCGTTATCGCGTATGAGCTGTTGTAAATCCGGCGCGCTTTTGTCTTCCACATTACGTGGCTCTTTGACCTTAGGCTGTTCCGCCTTTCTGAAAATATGACACGAAGGAAAAAGTAGAACCGCCACAACAGCAGCCACTATCCATGTCGATTTTCCGAAGCTATTCATAGAGTTGCTTATCGCGGATTTTTCTTTCCAAAAATTCAGAATACTCTCCTGCCTCTTTCGCTCTCATCCAATATTGTTCAGCACCGGTTTTATCGCCCAACTTGAACAACACATCTCCCATGTGCTCCAATATGGTTCCATTGGTTGAACCTCCATTGTCGATGGCTTTCTGCAGCCACGTTTTGGCATCCTGGTACCTGCCCATCACATAAAGTATCCATCCATAGGTATCTTCATAGGAAGGCTCTCCAGGACGAATTTCATTGCACCTCTTCGACATCTGCTCGGCCTTCTCCAGTTTTTCCTTGCGGATAGAAAGATAGTAGCTGTAGTTGTTCAACACCAACGGGTCGTTTGGCTCAATGGATAAGGCCTTCTCGTAATACGAGTCAGACTTGTCATGCTCTTTGAGTGTATGGTAGTTGTCGGCCAACCGAGTGTAAAACTGCAACAACTGATAGTTGTTGTCGACTACCAATTTACTGCCGGCAAGCAACGCCTTTACTGCCTCCTTGTGATTCTTGTTAAGCGTTAATGCGGTGCCTTTGAAAAGATATAATATGGATTGCTCAGGGAATAGCACCAGTGCGCTATCGGATGCAGATAACATGCCGTTAACATCATTGGTCTCCGACATGCAAATCAGCATCTGCTGCCAAACACTTAGGTTGTTGGCATCCATGGCCAATGATTTACGGTACTGAGGTATGGCATCCGCACAACGATCGCTCATCGAAAGAAAATCGCCGTAGATGGAAAGCGAAATGGCATCATCGGAATGCGTTTTCGCAAGAATCTCGGAAAGCTCAAGCCCTTGTTTCAGCATTTCAGGATTGCCTTGCAGCAGGGGCATGTAGGAGGTGATGATTTGCATCTTCACATCGTGTTCCAATTCTTGACTTGAAAAAGCGAGCTTGAGGTTTTCAAACGATTTCTCAATCTGGTTCATGGAACGGTAATAACCCGCCAAAGCAAGGTAAACAAAAGGACTGTCGGCATCAATCTTGCGCATACGCTCAACCGTTTCCATCACCTTTTCGGGCATGCTGTTGGATTGATAGAGATCTACCAACATAGAGTAATAACGAATGTTGGATGGGTCGCTGGCAATAAGTTTTTCTACCTCTGCCGCGGCTTTGTCAACCTTACCCAATCGAAGCCAAAGGCGTTCTTTCTCCATGGTAAGCTCCGGAGAGAAACCGAAACGCTTCTCAACCTCGTCATAAACTTTTACTGCCTCTTGGAGCTTTCCGTTGGTTATTAGTGCGGCCGCATAATCAAGTGCATAATCAAAATTGGCGGGATAGTCTCTGAAGAGTTTCTGATATACGACCTCGCCCTCCTTGAACAAGCGGGTTTGCATGTATAAGTCTGCCAACAGTACCCGATACCATTCGTTGGTAGGATCCAATTGAGCAGCTCCTGCAGCGAAAAAAACCGCATCCGAATATTTTTTCTGTTCAGAATAAATCTTGGCAATCTCATACATCGAAGCATGATGGCGTGCATCCAACCTGATACACTGCGCATAAAGGTCAATAGCCTTCTCGGTATTGCCAAGCACCCGTTCTTTGGTGGCATTCATGAATAGAAACTTCAAAGTCACCTGTTGCTCCTCCGACAATTCCTGGTCTTTGCCAGCCTTCGGCTTGGTTTCAGAACCCTTGCTAGCAGAGCAAGACGAAAACACTTGCATGGCCGCTGCAAGAAACAGCACGCCGATAACGAGGTTTAGTGACTTACGTATGTTTTTCAATCGATGCTGGTGGTGTAGTCGCCAACACTCAGATCCTTCATGGTGCCTTTGATGGTAACATGATTGCCAACCATGGAGTTGGTGATGCACTGGGTGTTGATTACGGTTGCGTTTTGTATGATGGTGTTGCGCACTACCGAGTCGGTGATGGTGGAGCCCGCGCCGATGGAAACGTGCGGACCGACTACCGAATTGTGTATGCGAACATCTTTTCCAATGAAACATGGCTCAACGATAACGGAGTTAACGATGTTGGCCGGTTCTGTATGATTGCCTGCGGCTCCTGGTTTTATTTCCAAAACACGGGCATTGGTATAAACGGTTGCGTCCTTGTTACCGCAGTCGAGCCACTCCTGCACGGTTGAAGCATGCATTTTCTTGCCCTTCGCTTTCATATTCTCCAAGGCGTTGGTGATCTGGTATTCGCCTTTGTCGCGCACATTGTTGTGGATGAGGTATTGCAACTCATCTCGCAAGTTGTCGCCATCTTTGAAATAATAAATACCAATGATGGCCAGGTCGGAAACAAATGTCTGTGGCTTCTCTACAAAATCCGTGATCACACCACTTGCATCCAACTTAACCACACCAAACATCCTGGGATCATCAATCTTGCTGACCCAAATGGTGCCGTCGCTATCGGGGTTGTCGTGTATTTTATCGGTCTTGAATAGCGTATCCGCGAAAGCGATAACCACCTTACCGGTTAAAGCGGGTTTTGCACACAAAATGGCGTGGGCGGTTCCTAAGGCTTCCTCTTGGTAATAAATGGTTCCTTTGGCGCCTTGCGCTTCCGCGATGCGTACCAGGTTTTCTTCAACCTCTTTGCCGAAGTTTCCAATCACAAAAGCGATTTCATCAACCGGCTCATGGCAAACCTTGGTGATGTCTTCCACCAAATGCTGAACGATCGGCTTGCCTGCCACAGGAATCAGTGGCTTGGGAATCGACAAGGTATGCGGACGCATCCTTTTCCCCATTCCAGCCATTGGCACTATTATCTTCATAAACAGCTTGTTGTTATGGCGCAAAGGTACAAAATCAACACTTGGACTATGCTGATGACGGCCATGTCGGTTTGTTAACCTAATGTATTGACAAATAAGATGAAAGGAGGCCCGGATTTCAGCTCCTGCCCGTACTGCCAAATCCGCCCGCACCGCGAAGCGTATCGTTCAACTCATCCACCGCAACCCATTGCACATGGGCATGTGACGCTACTACCAGTTGTGCAACGCGTTCCCCGTGATTTACGGTGAACGGCTGTGCAGAGAGGTTAACCAGTAAAACCTTCACTTCACCGCGGTAGTCGGCATCAATGGTTCCAGGAGAATTCAGGACAGTGACACCATGTTTGAAGGCCAATCCGCTACGCGGCCTTATCTGTGCCTCGAAGCCAATGGGTAGTTCAATAAATAGTCCCGTTGGTACCAGCGCCCTTTGCATTGGCTCTAGAATGATCGGGCTTTCGAGCACGGCACGCAAATCCATGCCTGCAGCTCCTGCAGTCTCATACGCCGGTAACGCATGCCCTGAACGATTAACGATTTTTACTTCTATGCTCATTTTTGGTTTTTCATTTAGAAAATACAGGAGGACGCTCCCACTTGCCCATTAAGAGCAAATAGCCCACGAATACAATGGTGTTCAATAATAGTCTTACAGCCGATGTAACTTCCAGCCAATCCAACAAAGCATCCGAAACAAAGTAGCAAGCAATTGCCAAACCTATGTATGCGAGAATGCGATTTGTCTCGTAAGGAACCGGGTAGTTGCGTTGTCCGATGAGAAAAGAGGCCACCATCATGCAGGCATAACAACCCAGCGTAGCCCAAGCAGCACCCATATAACCCATCGAGGGAACCAACAGTACATTCAGCGCAACTGTAATTGCTGCACCGAAAATTGTGAAGAACATGCCATACCGTGTTTTGCCTGTCATTTTATACCACATGCTGAGATTGAAAAATATTCCCAGACACATGTTGGCTAAAAGCAGAATCGGAACAACACCGAGTCCTACCCGGTAGGGCTCTCCAATAAAATGTTTGAATATGTCGATGTACAACATCACCCCGAGGAAAACTATAGCACAAGTGATGCAGAAGTATTTGGTTACGCGCGCATAGGTGTCCTTGGCGTAATCCTTACCGAACTGGCTGAAGAAAAATGGCTCTGCCGCATAGCGGAAAGCTTGAATGAACAATGTCATCAGGATCGAAAGCTTATAGCAAGCCCCGTAAATGCCCAATTGCACCATGGCATCTTGCTTGTCGGTTACAAGATGACGAATGAGTGCGCGATCCAGTGTCTCATTCACCATCCCGGCTAAACCGGCAAACAACAATGGCAATGCATAAACCATCTGTTCCCGCCACAATGTAACATCCCAATCTGAAATACGGAAACGAAGCGAAGGCAACATCACCAACAAGGTGGCAACGCTTGCCAAAAGGTTTGCAATGAAAACATATCCGGCCCCTGTTTCAGGATTGTAAAACTGTTTGGCCAGCTCAAACAAGATGCCTGTTTCGCGATTCATCCAAACCGGGAAAACGAGGAAGAAGAGCACATTGAACGAGATGTTCACTCCGATACCAAACAACTTCAATGCGGCGAATTTCCGTGCTTTGCCCTCTTGACGCAGCTTGGCAAAAGGAATGGCCGTTAAGGCATCGAAGCCGATGATCAAAGCCATGTAAACAATGTATTCCGGATGGGCTTGGTAGTTCAGCGTTTCTGCGAGTGAATCGGAGAACAAAACCAACGAACCCGAGAAAACCAATGTAGATACCAAAAGCGACATCATGCCGGTGCCGAAAACTTTAGATGTTTTATCGGGATATTTTCGGGCGAAATGAAAAAAGGATGTTTCCATCCCATAGGTATAAACGATTACCAGGAAGGATATGTAGGCGTAAATCTCGGTAACAGCGCCATACTCTCCCGGGTTGGTGAACACATGCGTGTGCAAAGGCACCAACAAGTAGTTCAGAAAGCGGCCAAGGATGCTGCTCAATCCGTAAACGGCAGATTCGCCTGCGAGTTTCCTGAGTATGCCCAAGTGTGGATGGGTTTTAACGTTGGTTCACAACAACGCTTTGTTTTTATCTCCCTTTGAAGTCGGGCGCCCTTTTCTCTAAAAACGCACCAGCGCCTTCTTTGAAATCTTCTGTGATGAAACACTTGCCGAACTCGTCTACTTCGGTGGCAAAGCCGTTTGGAGTAGCCGCATCATTCACGCATCGTATGACAGATGCTATGGCCAATGGAGCTTGCTTCATGATCTTGCCAGCCATCTCTCGACATTTCTCCATCAACTGATCGGGCGACACCACATAGTTTACCAAGCCAAGCGTTAAAGCATCATTTGCGCCAATCATATCTGCGGTCATCAGCAATTCGGTGGCTTTGGTTTTGCCAACCAGATGAACCAATCGCTGTGTGCCTCCATAACCTGGTATCAAACCCAACTTCACTTCGGGCTGACCGAATTTGGCATTATCGGAAGCCACACGCAGATGGCATGCCATGGCCAACTCACATCCGCCACCAAGCGCAAAGCCATTGATGGCTGCAATAACAGGCTTGCGCAACTGCTCAATAGAGTTGAATACATCATGTCCCGTTTGCGCCAAATCTTTTCCTTCAGCTTCTCCATAATGACTGAACTCGGATATGTCGGCGCCTGCAACAAATGCCTTTGCCCCGGAGCCCGTCAATACAATCACCCGAACCGATTGATCCGATTCAGCGGACTTCATAGCGGCGCCAATTTCCTGGATGGTTTGACGGTTGAGGGCATTGAGTTTATCGGGACGGTTGATGGTGATGGTCATGATGCCGTCTTCCACTGCCGTCAACAGGTTTTGGTAGCTCATATCAGTAATTTCGGTTTTGGGCGACCCAGTTGGTGATGTACTCCACGATTTCGCCTGTATTGGTACCGGGCGGAAACAGTCTGCCTACGCCCAATTCATTCAATTTTTTCATATCCTCGTCGGGGATGATGCCGCCGCCCGTAAGCAGGATGTCGTTGATGCCTTTCTCCTGCAGCAATGTCATGATCCCGGGGAATACCGTCATGTGCGCCCCCGACAAAATGCTGACTCCAATTACATCCACATCTTCTTGCAAAGCGGCGTTAACCACCATTTCGGGTGTTTGACGAAGGCCTGTATAAATCACTTCCATACCGGCATCGCGTAAAAACGAGGCGATAACTTTGGCGCCGCGGTCGTGGCCATCAAGTCCTACCTTGGCAACCAATACTCGTATGGGGCGGGAAAGAGGTGCGGACATGCGATGGGCTGTTATGCGCTCAAAATTATGAAAAAGTCGCGCAGTTGCCACGAATATCCCGACCTAAGTGGGCGATTTCCTATGCAAGAGCTTTTTCTAGAGGGAGACGAACAAAAAAGGATGTTCCAACTCCGGTCTTAGAATCAAAATTAATATCCCCGCCCGATTGCGAAACAATTTGATGGCAGATTGCCAATCCCAAACCGGTGCCGCCCGACTTGGTAGTGAAGTTCGGTGTGAAAATGCGCCGCTTCTGTTCATCGGATATTCCACTGCCGTTGTCGCGCACCTCCACCAAACCCCATCCATCAGAGGCGGTTACCACAACTTCCACCAATCCGCCACCATCTTGATTAACGGCTTGCACCGCATTTTTAACGAGGTTCACAAATACACGCGAAAGCTGTTCCTTGTCGGCGTAAATGGTTAAATCGTTTGCGGTTTGGTCGATCAACACAACGCGAATGTTTTCATATTCCGAATACAGTTCAACCACGGACTTCAAAATTTCCTGCAAGTTAACGTGTGACTTGTTGGCTTGGGGCATTTGAGCAAAGCCCGAGAACTCTGTTGCGATATTCGACAAGGCATCTATCTGCTCGATGAGCACCTTGGTCATGCGCTCCATAATTTGGTCCTTGTCGGGATGGTTATCGCGCCAAGCTCTTTGCAGGTGTTGCAAGCCAAGTTTCATCGGCGTAAGCGGATTCTTTATTTCGTGTGCCACTTGACGAGCCATTTCGCGCCAAGCAGATTCTCGTTCGGAGCGCGCCAGCTGTTCTGCAGCAGCCGAGAGCTCTGTTGCCATCCGATTGTACTCTTTCACCAACTCTCCAATTTCATCATCGCTATGCCATTCCAGGAGTTCATTGCGCTTGCCAAAAGTAACGGAAGCCAGTTTTTCGCGGATGGCTTGCAGCGGCTGTGTGATGCGCGTAGAAAGCCAGAATGTGAGGAAGGAAGCGAGTGCGAACAACAGAACATACAGGTTCACCACTGCCACCAAGAATCCTGATACGCGTTGTTCCAACTCCGCTTGTTGCGAGAAATAGGAGATGTTCAAATATCCCTTCACAACTGCCGAGCCCTCCAACAACGGCACATAAGACGAGAGGTACTCAAAGGTTCCAATCCGCTCGCGCAATGAAACAAAGGAGGCCGATTGTGAACGCAATTTGTAGAGCGCATCCGGGTTGATGAGCGGCGCCACGATTTGTTGGTCGTACAACTTGGGTTGTGATGAGTACAATAACCGGCCACTGGGATCATACAAATTGAAATCTGCACCTAGGGCCTTGGCTAATCCTGCCAATGAAGAATTCATCTCATCGCCACCGGATAAGGGCACCCCATTGTATCTGCCTCCAATCTCATCCTGCAATGCTCCCAACAAAACACGAATCCTGCTTTCGGTTTCGGGCCCGCCATCAGCGCGATAGGTGCTGAAGATGTACCACACCGTTGCACCTCCTGTAATCAGCATGGTCAACACCACGATCATCACAACCGAAAGGCGTATGCGCGCTCCGATGTTAGGTCTCCAACGCCACTTGTTAACGATCAAAAAGCGGATGGCATAGGCCAACAAGAAAACGAATCCATAAATTCCAAACAAGTAGGAAAAGACAGTGGAAAACTGATAAACGCCTTTAGCAGGCACGCTCACCAACAGAAATGCGTTTTCGGATGTTCGGTGATACAAATGCGACCATCCATCCTGATTGAAAAAATCGGCGGGGCTTCTTCCTTCACGAACATTCATGCCTAACCTTGGATAAGCAAAATCACCAGACTTGTTGATCAAAGTGTCGTTGCGGTAATAGGCGAAAGAATAATCCGAAACGTTTTTCGATTGCGGTACAGAACCACTCAACAACAATTCAGGAAAACCAGAGCGACCTCCTAAGGGCTTTGATGTTAGTGAAAGCACCACAATACCCGAAACAGTGTCGGCATCATAAACAGCTGTTTTCGCTGTGTAGCTCATGCGACCTTCGCTTCCGCCGATGAAAAACAATCCATAATGGGAAGAATCGTTACCCGCTTGTCGGAGCTGTTCGTCATAATAATTCAACGACCAGGTGGGATCGCCACCCGTGTTAACAGGCAAGCCGTTAGCATTGAAACTACGAACCGAGATATCGTAGCGCTCCCAATAGCCCGACAAATGATTTCGTAAAACGCGGCGCTCAATGGAATCGGCCACATCGAGGTTGGCGGTCATGCGTGCATATGGACTTGAAAACAGTTGCTTCAACTGTTTATCCGACCGTATTCCTTTGGCAACATCATCAAACAGATATTCCGCCACGCGATCCCGATCGTTTTCCAATCGTGTAGCCAAAACCTGCCTACTTTCTCGTTCACGGGTTTGTATGTGCACAAAAAGCATGGCGGATGAAATCAACGCTGTTCCAGCCAAGAATGCCAGATACGAGGTAAATGCCGATGTTTTTGTCTTTACTCTGAAGCGCCCTCCTATGAACCATCCCCAAAGCATGGTAAATACGGATAGTATTGAAATCCATTTGTCGACATATCCTGTTGCAAAGGTCAATGTCAACAACGCAACGGGACCGATGAAAGCAACAGCAGATTTATTTGAATATTTAGCAACAATTTCACTAGAAAAAACAGCACAGGATTTCGAAACACGAATGGAGGCTGAAACGAGTAGGCCGATGATTCCAAATCCTATGAAACTATAGCCATTCAATGAAAAAACCTTATCGAAATCAAATGGAATGCGAGAGTCGAGTACTAGGCCAGCTACCAACGAGTTGCACAAATAAGCAAATGAAATAGTCACTATGGAAAGCCATGCAACGCCTTTTATTTCACTAAAAACATGTTGCGTTTTTCGCAGCAGCAGCGATGTGTTGAGCGACAAGAAAAACAACAAGGCAGATACTAATATCAAATCCACAGGCGAGTTGAGTAGCCAGGAACTTGCATATTGGTCGGGACCGAATAATCCGAAACCCCATAGTGGCGATTGCTGCAACCAATCGGAAAACAACAAGCGAAGCAGATATAAAAAAGCTACGGCAATGGGGGTAGCCATTCCCTGCAAATACGGTTTGAGTATTGAATTCAATGACAAGAACAACACCAGCAATCCCATTAAGAACAGCCAGCCAGAAACCATTATGGGCTCATTGACATCGGGCTTTTCTTTGATGAAAAAACCTTCCTTGGCATCTATTTCAATCGAATTGGGCTCATTAGCCTTTGCAATATTCCAATGGTCACATAAACCAATGGCGTCTGTGAAACCGTCTTTCAGGTATTGATTGTTGAAGGGGTATTGAACGAACACCCTGCCCAGGACCAAACTGGTAATGTTGCCCTCTTTGGAGACATGCGGAGTGTATAAACCATTACCGAATGTTTTGATACCAGGTGCTGTGTCGGTAATAAGGGGGGATGCCGAGTTGTCGCTCCACCAAACCAACGAGTCGCTCTCAAAGATGAACCCTAAATAATCGGATCCGCCGTTGACTTCCTTTAACAGACCATTTTTGAAAAGCTTCAAGTTGGCGGTTGCCGCCAAATCTGCCCCCTTGCAAAAGGATTTAAAAGCGGCTTTTGCCTCTTTGGACTTTGTTATAGATTGCTGTTGGCCAATCCGGCTACTTTCGGCAAGGAATATGGATGCAGCAATCAATAGTACTGCAAAACCGAACAACCAAACAGCGGACCGCTTCATGTGGTAAAATTAAGCAGCCTTTGGGAATTGTTTAAAAGGAAGTTTTCGGAAATATCTTTCGATTATTTAGATTCGATTTTTTCCAATCTGGCCTTCAACAGTTCCAATTCGCGTTGCTGGTCTGCTACAATTTGAATCAAATAAACACCGATTTTGTCGTAGCGCACGCTATACGGTTCCACTTCCGTGGATGACAATATTTCTTCGCCTTGCTCATTCTTCAACACCTCGCCATCATTACCCACCCATGTGCGTTTGGGACCGTAAACAACCAAGTCGGGAACCAATTGCTCAACCTCCTCAGCTATCAAACCTATATCGGCATCGGCACCCAAAGACTTCTTCAAATTGAAGCTTACAGGTCGAAGCTGTAAGAACTTTTCGCGGTCGATATTCAAATCCCGTATGTTGTCCTTGACTCTCCTCGTAGAGCTTTGCGGAACCAATAATCCTCCGCTGGTGCGAACCACTGCCGTACCAGTTCCACTGGATGAGCTTCCTAAACGAAAGCTGCTGTTGGCATAAACTTGACCTGATGAGGCTGACGATGTGGTTCCCACGCTAAGGCCGGTGGAAACATGCGCATCTCCACTCACGCTTAAGTTGAATGATGAAGATGGAGAGGTTCCTACTCCGATATTTGAACCAACGCGAAGTGTATAGGAGGAAGATGGCGTTGCGCCTATTCCCATGTAATCCTTGACTTCAGCATTGCCATCCACACTCAAATCATAGGATGAGCTTGGTGAGAATCCAATACCCACATTGTTATTGACCAACAAATCGAAAGAGCTGGATGGTGTAGTATTGATGGAAACATATCCTGTAGAGGAATTTCCTAAAACGCGTAATGTGTTTGTGCACTCCCAACCTCCACTGCCATCCCCGCGGATTGTCCATCCATCATTGAAAGTGGTGCTGCAATTCACGTTCGTGTTGCCACCTCCACTACCGCCACCGCCATTGTCAACCATCAAACGCGCCCACTTCAACCCATCCCAAAAATAATACCCCGGTGTTACATCGTTGATGCTGGTTGTGTTATAAACCAGCAAGCTGGTGGCTGGCGCAAGTATTGGCGAAGGAGATGTGGTTTGCACCAGCGAAACGCGTGGAACCAACAAACCTTTGTCTGTATAATTCAAATCAAGTGCAGCAGAAGGATCAGCGGGCGTGCCCGAAGGGCTTACGCTAACACCTTGGGACCATGCGGTTGTATAAGCTGTCAAGCAAACGATGAACAATAAGGTTTTTTTCATGGTTGTGATATTTTACTACGATTATCTCACGATGAATCGGATATGTTTGGTTCGATTGTTATTATACAAGGCCAGTACATAGGCTCCTGGTGAAATCTGCGGTTTTCTCAAATCAATTGTCAGTGTCCCAAAGAGCATTTGCGAGTCTGTCCAAACAACCTTGCCTGTATAATCGATCAGAGAAAGTGTTGTTACACCTTGCAGCAGCTCTTCACCTGTCAGCTGCAATGTCTCGGTGGCCGGGTTTGGAAATACTTGGATAGTAGATGCACTTGTTTCAAATACCGAAGTGTTGGCAAGCTCACCAATTACAAAAAGGCCATCACGCTGAACCGATGATGCAACACTGCCATTGTTGGATGTGTTCTCGGTTTGCCATCCGGATATCGGGTCTTTGTGACGGATTTGATAATCTTGGGGGGTTCCTGTGTAGGCCGAATTGCTGTAATCGAATGTTGCATCGAACCCTGCGAAAACCATTCCGCTCTGCGACAAAACCCAATGACGGTCAACTCTGGCAAACGGATCCATTGCCGAAGCCCCGACTGTTGGAACATTTTCTTGCGACGAGGGTCCCGCAACCGTATATGCCAGCATAGTGCCTGGATCAGCAATCTGTTGTAAAGTCAATGTGAGTGGTGCATATTCGGAACTGCCGATTTCATATTTGTAGGAAGCTTGTGTGTTTGTGTCAAAAGCTACACGCAAATTCCCGTTTATGTAAGTATTCAAACCGGCACCTACTATAGGGTTTGTTGGCGTATTGATCATCCGTACCTCGTATGGTCCAGTGATTATTTTGCCGCTGTTAAAGATGAGCGTTTTCTCAATATTCACATTGTTGCTCAACATAATTCCAGTTGGATTCGAAACCCTCAGAAAAGAAAAGTCTGTGATCGCTGAACCCGAAATGAATTGCGTTTGATTGCCGTTGAATTCAACCGTTCCATTCCATGAGCCCGTCAGCCCCTGCCCGTTGTTAACCCAATCATCCCCCAGATACACGGTTCCTGCGTTTTGCACCGAACCGCTGGATTGTATGCTAACACCCCCGGGTGTGACAACCGTGGCGGTGGGACTCACCATTAATACGGCTCCATCCGTGCGGATAATTTGCGCATGGATTGTAGATGCCGCAAAAAAAAGTGTTGCCAGAATTAAAACTTTTCGCATGTGACAATGATAATGAAATTTTAATTGCAAATGGGCACATATTCATCTCGATTTTTCAATCTCGCTGCAAATCCTATCCATCGTTTTCTCCATCCGCTTTGCGCTCAATTGACACTCCCATACATGCACCACGCGCCAACCCAACTTTCGGAGTGCTCTTTTAGTGCGAGCATCTCGCTTTCGATTCGCTTCAATCTTGTTTTTCCAAAACGCCACTCGTGTTTTAGGAATCCTGAACACCTTGCAGTTTTGATGTCCAGAAGAGGGGAATGATGGGCAGGATGTCCACCAGTGGGGCAAAGGCCTGATAGGCCTCAGGAAGCTGGGCGAAAGCGTGAAGCGGAACGACCATGCCGAAGGAATCCTTTGCGGTGACTGGAACTTACCACGTGTGCGCCGCCGGGGAGTGGGGCTCCCAAGGAGCGAAATCCTCTGAAAAACACCCCTCCGCGATGGCCAGGGCCATCGCGTCCGTGAACCGCAGCAGGGTGGTGAGGTTGTGGATGCTCAGCATGGTGCGGCCCAACATCTCGTCGCCCCGCAGGAGATGG
>JBJTQS010000044.1:0-4843 GCA_046075765.1 Bacteroidota bacterium | reverse complement strand
TCGATGGACGATTTACGATGGACGATGGACGATTTACGACGTACGATGGACGATTTACGACGTACGATGGACGATGGACGATTTGAACTTGCCTGAAAACGATTTGCTATCTAAACTGATCAAAATCATTTTAAATCCCCCGACACTTTTCTAACCTCGCAAAAACACTTTTTATGGAGACTGAAAGCAATCATTTGGAACTAGCCAAAAATCTGGTTGCAAACGGGAAAGAATACGATCATGTAATTGAGCAACTGAAGAAGCATGGTGCTTCTGATGAAGATGCAATGCTGTTCACAAATCAGGCCAGAAAATCCTATTGTATGCGAAGGAGGAAAAGAGGATTCGCCTTGGGTTTAATCGGCATAGTCTTGCTATTCAGTGGATTCTTTTTAACTGTATTCCTATTCCATGCTGATAAGTCAATCGATATCACACTTTACGGCATGACATCTTCGGGAGCAATACTGCTCCTTTTAGGCATGATAGACGTGCTGGGTTGGTAAAGCCCAAAGTAAAAGACTCAGTTCGACTATGAAAAGGTTGAATGCTGGATTTTCAATCGTACTGATGAGCTGATCGACGACTAGGCGAAATGCACAGAATCAAATCTTTATCACATTGACCGCTGCGATTCCGCGGTCGCCATCTTTCTCTTCAAAGGTAACTCGGTCGTTTTCCTTGAGATTGTTCTTGTCGGCTACACCTGTAGCATGAAAGAAGATCTCTTTCTGTGAATCGTCTACAATGATAAATCCGAATCCTTTTTTCCTGTTGAAGAATTTAATCGTTCCAGTAGGCATAAATAATTATTGAATTGGGTTAGGGTATGCTTTGTAAGCAACGGTAAGCCTGCCTTAAAAACGCGAAAGTATCAGATGAATTACTACTCATACACTACAAATATCATAAAAAGTGAATTAAAATACTAGGTATTGTTGAAAAAATCCTAAAAACTAATGGGTTCGTATTTTTTGCAAAATAGCGTACATTTAACCCCTTAAACCCTAAAAAGTTAACGATAATATGGCAAACACAAGCACCAACCAGGGCCATCCAAAAGGTCTTTATGTATTGTTTTTCACCGAGATGTGGGAACGTTTCAGTTATTATGGGATGCGGGCGATCTTCATTCTGTTCATGACCAAAGCGCTCTTTATGTCTGCTGCGGAATCCTCAAATATCTTCGGTAGCTTCACCGGACTGGTATATTTATCGCCTTTGTTAGGTGGTTACATAGCCGACCGATATTGGGGTAACCGCCGAAGCATATTGGTTGGTGGTTTGATGATGGCTTTAGGTCAGTTTTTGCTCTTTTTCAGCGGTGGAGCCGTAACCGAAGGCGTACAAAGCGAGGCGAGTATTTCGCTCATGTGGGCAGGCCTGACTTTCCTGATTATGGGTAATGGTTTCTTCAAACCCAACATTTCCACCATGGTTGGTCAGCTCTACCCCGCTAACGATTCACGAATCGACGGAGCCTTTACCATTTTCTACATGGGTATTAATATGGGCGCCTTCTTCTCTCCCTTGATTTGCGGAGGTCTGGGCGATACAGGTAGCATCCACGACTTCAAGTATGGCTTCCTAGCAGCAGGGATCGGAATGGTAGTAAGCAGCATTTCGTTTGAGTTGCTTAAAAACAAATACCTCGTGTCACCTACAGGTGAGCCATTAGGAATGCCAAAGCAGAAAATGGATGGCAAAACCTACGGCATCATCATCGGCTCCATCCTACTCATGTATGGTCTGCTGAACTTCAAGTCACTCATGTCGGCCTCCTTCGGAGCAGGTTCATTCCTGGCTGAGCTCGACCTGGTGGCCTACCTTATTTATGCTTCCATGATCGTAATGCCTTTGGTAATCCTTTCCGACAAATCCCTTGAAAAACATGAGAAGGAACGAATATTCGTGATTTTCATCCTAGCATTCTTCGTGGTATTCTTCTGGGCTTGTTTCGAGCAAGCCGGCGCCTCGTTAACACTTTTCGCCGACCAGCAAGTTGATCGGGCAGTTGAAATCAACATCAGCCAATACCTGATTACTGCAACAGGAATATTAACCGGTTATTACCTTTTCAAAGCCTTAGGTTGGTTCTTTGATTGGACCACCACTATAATTCGTTCATTGCAAATTGGCACAGTGGCCATCTTGGTTGGCGCTACGGTTTCGGGTTATATCACCGATATCCAATTCCAAGAGTTCCCTGCATCTTGGTTCCAATCTATAAACCCGCTCGCTATCATCATCCTTGCCCCATTCATGTCTGTACTATGGTCCAAGATGGCAAAAGCCAATATTGAGCCATCATCGCCGCTGAAAATGGCGCTTGGTTTAGGTCTTGTGGCTCTGGGTTATGTAGTTATTGCCTATGCTGTACACGGTGTTGACTCACAAACGAAAATCGCTATGTTTTGGCTGTTCGCCCTCTATATCATTCACACCTTGGGAGAGCTTTGCCTTTCGCCTATCGGACTAAGCATGGTAAGCAAGCTGGCTCCACTGCGCCTGTCTTCATTACTGATGGGTACATGGTTCTTGGCCAATGCAGCTGCCAATAAATTTGCAGGAACATTGAGCTCATTGATTCCTCCCGGCGCAGGCGAAGGCGCTGCCGAAGCTACTACTCAGCTTCCAAGCTTTATGGGTATCGAAATCTCCAACTTGTTTATTTTCTTCTGTGTGTTCATTGTGTTGAGCGGTGCAGCATCACTCCTATTGGTGGTGTTATACAAGAAGCTCATCAAAATGATGCACGGCGTTAACTAACCTAGCACTTATTTATAGATCCTGTTCTATGGAAAACACACCCACAAAAGAGTTTCGCCCTTATATCTCCGCCACAGACTCAGTAGCGGAATTCACGGTTAAGTCGGTTATCCTGGGTGCCCTATTCGGCATCATCTTCGGTGCATCTACAGTATACCTGGCACTCAAGGCAGGATTGACGGTTTCCGCATCCATTCCAATAGCCGTATTGGCGATTTCATTGGGAAGAAAGTTTTTCAAAACAACCATTTTGGAAAACAATATAATCCAAACAACAGGTTCCGCCGGTGAATCAATTGCCGCCGGTGTGGTTTTCACCTTGCCGGGATTTCTGTTCCTATCGCTCAACGAACAAGGTGTTAGCACCGGAGCTTCCTTCTTTAATTACTGGACCATCTTTACCCTTGCCGTGTTCGGTGGTATTCTCGGAACCCTGATGATGATTCCGCTTCGCCGATCACTGATTGTTAAGGAGCACCAAACCCTACCCTATCCGGAAGGAACAGCTTGCGCATCGGTATTGATCGCAGGCGAAAAAGGTGGCGACTTTGCGAAAACAGCTTATTGGGGGTTAGGATTCGCAATGCTGTATGCCATCCTCCAAAAGGTGTTCCATATCATTGCTGAAACTCCTGCATGGGTTACCAAACAAACCAATAAATTCTTCCCCTCCGCCACAGTAAACGGAGAAATCACGCCCGAATATCTGGGTGTTGGTTACATCATCGGTCCAAAAATCGGCGGTGTGTTGGTTGCTGGAGGCGTGATGGCTTGGCTTGGAATGATTCCATTACTCTCCTCATTGGTTCCTGCAGAAACCATCGCCATGCAATTGGTGAAACTCGGTTACTTGAAGGACTTGATGGTCGCTGGTGGCAAAGGTGGATGGAATCCCGAAATTGTAAACGGTGTATTGGTTGGAGGAACATTCAACAACACAGCCACTGCCGTTTATTTCGCTTACATGCGTCAAATCGGAGCAGGTATGGTGGCCGCAGGAGGTATCCTCACACTTATCAAAACCATGCCAACCATTGTGGCATCATTCAAAGAGAGTTTGGGCTCCATCAAGGAAAAAACAGATGGCGGAGCCGTTTCAAGAACCGAAAACGACTTGTCGTTCAAAACGGTAATCCTTGGTAGTATCGGATTGGTAATATTGATGGCCCTGTTACCACAAATTCCCGGCGATACTATTATCGGAAAGCTACTACTGGGTGTTCTGGTTGTTGTATTTGGCTTCTTCTTTGTAACTGTATCAAGCCGAATCGTGGGCATCATCGGTTCATCTTCGAATCCGATATCCGGTATGACCATCGCCACTCTCATGGGGACCGCACTCATATTTATCGCAGTGGGTTGGACTGGCAAAATTTACGAACCTATGGCCTTGGTTGTGGGTGGTATGATCTGTATCGCAGCCGCTAATGCCGGTGCCACTTCGCAAGATTTGAAAACAGGATATATCGTTGGTGCCACTCCAAAATATCAGCAGATTGCTCTGTTTGTGGGTGCCATCGTTTCATCGATCGTAATTGGATTAACTGTACAAATCCTCGACAAACCTACTGCAGAGATGGCTGCACAAGGAATCCAACATGCTATCGGCACAGAAAAATATCCGGCACCACAAGGAACCCTGATGGCGACACTCATCAAAGGATTACTCTCCTTCAACCTCGATTGGCAATTTGTATTGGTAGGCGTTTTCTTGGCCATTACCATGGAACTCTGCGGGGTTAAAGCGTTGTCGTTTGCAGTTGGTGCTTATCTGCCACTCGCTACCACTCTACCCATTTTTGCTGGCGGCTTGGTTAAAGGTTTGGTTGATTGGAAGTCGAAGAGGAACAATGTGGAAACAGAAGATGCTGAACTGGGCAAAGGAAGTTTGTTTGCCACAGGGCTCGTTGCAGGCGGTGCACTGGCAGGTGTGTTGGTTGCATTGCTTTCAGTTAACGACGATATCTACAAATCGCTTGGTATGGTTAACATGGAGCACTCGATAACAGCAGCTATTGGCGAGGGTGGTTATATGCTTATGGGAACGGCGTTCTTCGTTGGACTGGCATTCGTA
>JBJTQS010000043.1:0-6763 GCA_046075765.1 Bacteroidota bacterium | reverse complement strand
GGACGGATGAACGCGGATTAAATCCGTTGTAAAAAGCAATCCGTTTAAATCCGTTAAATCCGTGTTCCAAAAATAAAAGCGAACGCGGATGAAACGGATGAGATAAGATCTAGAACAATTCCAAAAATCCGAAAATAGTATTATATTTGAAATTGGCTTTAACCCGCCTAACCCAAAATACTACAATAATTTCACGGAATATCACCATGGAAATCAATTTCAAGACAATCTCCAGATTTTGTTTGGCTATTTTATTCATTCAGATTAGCCAATCGGCATCTGCACAGTTCAGGGATGCAATCGTGCCAGGCACCACTTATGGCATCACACCCATTGCCGCTCAAAATACCGGTAACGATATACTGGATGTTGGGAGCACTACCTATTCGGTGAATGTGTGGGATGATGCCAATGGACCGAACAGCGGATTCGGATGGAAAGTTGGAAACGTCATCGGCTTCACCCCTATTGGTAGCGGCGCCTTGGTAACAGACCCCGATATAGCCTTAGTGAAAAGCAACTCGGGAACTGTTTATGCATTGGTAGTTTTTCATAATGGCAATCAATCGAATTTCGTATTGGAGAGTTACCAATGGAATGTGGCTCAACAACAATTCACGGCTTTGCTACCAATCGTTTTAGCTACCGGTACATTTCATAGGTCAGTTAACATCGGAGCCAATGACAATGGTGAATTCGCTATTGTTTGGGACGAGCCTGGTGATTTGGTTCGGTTGGCTATTGGCAGGGCACAAACCAGTATACCGGTTATCGTGCCAATTGGGGGAGCTCCTTTTGCAGACTTACTTCCCGGATCACAGCCTGATGTTTGCGTTTACAGAAATTCATCGACGGGATTCAGGCAGGTAAATGTGGTAAGCAAACATCCGGGTAACTACCTAGAAGTGGACTTTTACCGATGGAATGATCTGACTTCAGGTATTATAAATCCTACTCCATATTTTAGATCAGCACTTCCCGACTTGTCATATAACAATCCTCGTATTGCATGCCCACCATCAAGCGGTGGAAACCAAAATGATTTTACCATTGTTACCGAAGATACCGATGGAAACAGCACCTGGTTCATCAAAGTAATGAACTCAAACATGTGTTGTCAACCCAATTTCAATTCTTATGTCTACAATAACGGCACAACAGGCAATTCGCCCTACAATACAACAGATGTCCCCAACAGTCGCCCAGTAGTTTCGTACGACAATGCCTACAACATGATTTGGGTGGCATGGGATATCGACAACTCATTTGGATTGCTGACTGCTCCTGGTGCAGCCTTTGGTAAATTCCCGATAGCATTGACTGCCAACAAAAGAGGCAGATTGGAATCCCAAAGCAATTACCTATATGTTCCAACAGGAGTATCGTTCGGCTCCAACACCAATATGATTTCCGTTTCAGGCCACCGTTCATCTACGGCGTTTTTCACTTACATGGATGGGAACAACAACCAAGCTTTCTTTAAAAACAACCCTCACGTACTGAATACGCCCCAATTACGCACAACATCCAATACCTCCTTAGGAGAATGGATTGAACAACTACAAAATATCAGCAAATTGCAAGTTAATTGGTTTGATTTGAGCGGACGGATAATCGAAAGCCAAGTCATTTCCGCCATGGAAATCAATGAAACTGAACTCAAAAAACAATTCCATCTGCGAAACGGTATTTATTTGTTGGATATCCGCACCTTAGACGGACTTCAATCATTTTATGGTATGATGTCGATAGCGGAATAACTATCCACATCCGTAAACACACTCAATTAAACCACCGATGAGAAATTCCAAAAGCCAAATAATCCTTAGCTTTTTTTCGCTGCTTTTCATTTTTAAAACAAACCATACTTCCGGACAAACCTACCTTAAGAACTGGGATAAGACCTACGGAGGCAACTCAAGAGATTGGAATTGCGCAGCATTCAAAAGCCCGAGCGGCTCATTGTTTTTCATAGGTGATTCTCAAACGGATGCCAATGGCGATAAGACCTCAACTGTATGTGGCTCGCCGACTGAAAACGCAGACATCTGGCTTATCAAGTCAGATAATAACGGCGGCATTGTTTGGCAACGAAGCTATGGTGGTGATGGCGATGAGCGTTTTCCGCAGTTGGTTTTCACCAATAATCCGAACGGAGATATGTTGATGATATGCCACTCTTCTTCCGGAATTGCTTGCGATAAATCAGAACCCAACCGCGACACCGTTCCCGTGATCTCAAACGATTATTGGATTTGCCTCTTGGATTCTAACGGTGCCATCCAATGGGAGAAAACCTATGGAGGAGAAAGCTATGACGAATATGTGAGAGGTGTGCAGTTGGCGAGTGGGGAATTTCTGATTTGTGGCGAATCGAAATCGCCTGCAGGCTATGATAAATCCTTTCCTAATTATTCGATAAGTAACGATTACTGGGCCATCAAAATAGACCTCGCCGGTAACAAAGTGTGGGACCGCGTTTATGGTGGTAACAATGGTGAATTCCTTACGGGCTTGCTGGCTGAAGCCGATGGCGGATTCACTCTAAGTGGAAGCACCAATAGTGATGCAGGATTCGAGGTAAGCCAAAACGGTCAAGGTAATTTTGACTATTGGATCCTGCGACTTGATGCCAATGGCGACAAAGTATGGGATAAACGATTTGGAGGCACCGGACCTGAGAAGTGCAACTCCATTACCAGAACCAACGATAATGGTTATCTCCTTACTGGCTTTACGGTTTCTCCTCAAAGCGGAGATGTGAGCCAAGCACCCAAAGGCTTACAAGATTATTGGGTGGTACGCATCGACTCTGTTGGCAACAAAGTATGGGATAAACGCTATGGTGGAAGTTCAGGCTCATTCGGTACCCATTGCACCAACTCCATAGCAGGACGGTTTTGGGTTTCCGGATATACCAGTAGTAATGCCACTGGAGATGTATCAGAACAACCTTATGGGGGAAGCGACTATTGGACACTGTTGATAGATGGACAAGGCAGCATCGTATGGGAAAAAAGGTTTGGAGGCTCCAACAATGAGTTGAATCCTATGATCACAACAATCAATGATTCTATTTTAGTAATCATTGGCCAATCTGATAGCGGAGGTTCATCTATAAAAACCGCATCTAGCAAAGGGTGGTTGGATTATTGGGCATTGAATTTCAAATATGCGGATGCTGCCCTGAGCTTTTCCGAGCTATTACCTCAGCCGAGCAAGCTCATCATAATGCCAAACCCTAACCAAGGTCAGTTTCAAGTAAAACTGAATAACATCAGTATTCCTAACGGAGAAACCGTATTGGTTTCGTTAACCGATATGATAGGACGAACCGTTCACCGTAAGCAACAAGTCTTAATCGAAAACACCATACCTATTGATTGGATCAACGCAACTTCGGGCTGCTATCAGCTGACATTAGAAAAATCTAATTTTTTACTGAAATCTTCAATCACGATAAAATAATATTTTGTTTTTTGATTTTCAATTGTTTAGTTCAAGATTGGAGCAGATTTCAACATATTGTGCAAAAATATATCAGTATAATTCTACAGAAAAACTTGCACAGTGATTACATTGGACATAAATTGCCAATTCTTTTAAGACTTAACTGGAATCATAAATAAACTAACTAACCTAAACAATAAAAGTAAAACCTTTTTTGATTCTTCACACGCTTTGTAATCCGGTCCCCATCCGAGTTACAAGTTCAAATTACTTGCTGTGGTTGTTTTCATTAGAAGGCAATTGCACCTTTTATACAAATATTACCTTGATAACTAAGATTAAAATCCATTCGTCATACCCATCAAAAAACACCAATCAAATCCTAAAAAAATGAACACACAAAAACTAACTACAAGTTTCATTGGACTCTTGGTGGTTTTCTTGCTATTTATTGCAGGACAATCCCAAGCACAGATCACCTATTGTGCATCCAACGCTACCAGCACCGCGGATGAGGACATTTGGAATGTCACCCTTGGCACGTTGAACAATACATCGAATTGTTCCTCCGTTGCGCCTGGTCCGGGATCATTAGCTGCCCAATACGGCAACTACACTTCGTTGCCTGCACCAGTGCTAATAGCAGGAAATACGTACTCGATGTCAGTTACGTTGGCATATTGCGGCGCTACCGCATACTCCAACACTGCAGGTGCATACATCGACTTCAACCAAAATGGATTACTCACAGATGCAGGAGAACAAGTTTGGTTAAAGCCAAGCGGTTCTTACGCCTTACCCTCACAAGTATTCACTTTCAACATCACCGTTCCAGCAACAGCCTTAACAGGCAATACCCGATTGAGGGTTGTGAATGTGGAGGCGTCAACAGTATCCCCTTGCGGAACTTACACTTGGGGTGAAACTGAAGACTATACAGTTACCATAATCCCGGCATTCAACTGTTCAGGATCCCCAACCCCAGGAAACACCACATCAAACTTATCAGGATCCGCTTGTAATGGTCAGTCCTATAATTTCAGTATTTCTGGTTTGGCTTCACTAGGTGGTGGCATTTCATACCAATGGCAATCTTCTTCCAACAATATCACATATACCAATATTTCCGGCGCTAACGGACCAAACTATAGCACAACCATTTCATCAAACACTTGGCTTCGTTGCGAAACATCTTGCTCCTTTTCAGGACTATCAGCATCAAGCGTCCCATTCTTCGCGCAAGCAGGTCTTCCCCCTCTGAGTGGCATATACACCATTAACAGTCTTGTTGCTACTGGTGGCACCAATTATTCCAATTTCAACTCAGCAATTAGTGACTTAGCTTGCCGAGGTATTTCAGGTCCTGTAACATTCAATGTTAATGCATCTAGTGGACCATACACGGAACAGGTCACCATGGTTCAAGTTGTAGGAGCTTCGTCCACTAACACCATCACTTTTAACGGAAACGGACGTACACTTCAATTCAACTCATCCAATTCTGCAGCACCTTGGACCCTTGGTCTTGATGGAACTGATTTCACCCGGTGGAACAACCTGGTGATTAACGGTCAAGGTATTACAAGTGCCCTCACAGTACACCTTTGGAACCAAGCGGATAACAATAACTTTACGAACTGCACATTCAACTGTAATGCCAACGGAACCTCAGCCACTCAAGTTCCATTCTCCATTTCATCAAGTGCAACATCCGCGACAGCCTCTACAGGCCCTGCAGGTAATAACAACATACTTACCAACTGTACAATTTTCAGTGGGTACTACGGTATCAGTATTGTAGGAAACTCTACCGCAAACGCCACCGGCAACCAATTAGTTGGATGTACGGTGAACGACTCATATTTGTATGCCGTTTATACTTTGTACAACACCGGTCTAGTAATATCAAACAACCTGATTCAAAGACCAACTAGAACAACCTTAACCACATTTTATGGTATATTTGGATCTACCGGAACAATCAATTGCTTGATTGAGCGTAACAGGATTCGCAATCCTTTCGCCGGATTACTCACCTCAACCAGTGTCGGATACGGAATTTATGTATCATCAGCAGGTGGACTTGGAACCGAGAACAGGATTTATAACAACCTGATCAGTGACTTCAATTACAATGGTTCTGCCTATGGTATTTACACCTTGGGAGCATATACCCGAATTTATCACAACACTATCGCCTTTAACCAAACCACATCTACGGCAACGGGTGTAACTTACGGTATTTACTCCAGTGGCACTCTTGCTGTTGATATCCGTAACAACAGTGTAGACATCACGCGTGGTGGTACTGGAAGTAAGTTTTGTTTATACTTCTCCGGAACTGGTAAAACATCCAACAATAACAACCTTAGGATGGGAGCTGCTGCAGGTACTGTAAACTGCGTAGGTTTCTACGTATCCAACTTCGTAACCTTGGCAAACTGGCAAACAGCCAACGCCAGCGCCTGGGATGCTTTATCTAAAAGCGCAGACCCGCTTTACCTTTCACCTGCAACAGGAAATTACACTCCAACCAATCCGCTGCTTAACAATGCAGGTGCGGCAGTTGGCGTAACAACAGATATCACTGGTGCTGCACGTAACGCATCAACCCCAGATATTGGTGCTTATGAATTCAACGTTGCCGGTTTGGAAGCAGGTATCTCTTGGGTTTCTCCAACCAGCCCAGCTTCTGTGGGTCTAAAAACCATCACCGTTAACATTGCCAACCAAGGCGGCACAGCGATAAACAGCCTTGACTTGCGCTACACCGATGGTGTAACTGTAGTTAACGAATCCTTCACCGGATTGAACATCGCCCCAAGTTCGTCACAGAATATTTCATTCACCACTCAATACAACCTGACTGCAGGAACCACCATCACTGCTTCCATCCTATTGGTGAATGGCGTTACTGATGGCAATGCTGGTAACAATGTGGTTAACTACAGCCTTTGTATCGGACTTGCAGGAACCTACACCATCAACAGTGGTTTGCCTACAGGAAGCGGTAACTTCCAAACTTTCAATGCCGCAGTAAGTGCCTTGAACTGCGGAATAGTTGGCCCTGTGGTGTTTAACGTAGCAGCAAACTCTGGTCCCTACAACGAGCAGGTAGTCATGTTGAGCGTAGCGAATACCTCCGCAACAAACACCATCACCTTCAACGGTAATGGCAATACTTTGCAGTTCAACTCCAGTAACAGCTTGCTGCCATCCACATTTGAATTGCAAGGTACTGACTGGGTTAGGGTGAACAACATGGTGTTTAGTGCACAAGGTACCACTTACGCATACCCCGTTCACTTGTGGA
>JBJTQS010000042.1:0-2742 GCA_046075765.1 Bacteroidota bacterium | reverse complement strand
TACATAATGCCAATCAGCCAAATCTTTCCTTGGTAAATCAGGAATCAAGATTGCCGCTCAGGTATGTTGGATACATTGATGCTATCGGCAATCTTCGTCCAGGGTCAGCTAATGCTCCGTTTTATTTAAAACCGGGATTTGTGTACATGAGGCAGAAAGGAATAACGGGGAAGTCTTATGAATCATTCAGAGTTGGAACTTCCATGATGACTCGTAGAATCATGACTGCAGTGTTCTACAAAAACGAATCGGTTTATGATTTGAGAAACAATGAGTCTTTGACCTATGTTGTTGGCACTACTTTTATCAATGCCAGGCCAATAATAAACTTTTATTATGCTTACGATATGACTATTTCAGAACTGGCAACTAGCACAAGAGGGGTTCATGAGATTGGAATCAGTGTGCTTTTTGAGGGGTCGAGGATATTCAAATTGGATACAGGTCCAGGCCGAAGACTCAAAAACAACTGCCCCGAGTTCGGATTTACTCCGCAGTGGTTGTAGTCTCAGGCTTCCCATGCTTCCACCTCCTATGGCTCCAGAGCCAGAACTCCGGATGCTGACGAATGTCGCGCTCCAAAAATTGTGTGTGTAGCTCGGTGAGTTTGCCGTAAGGAAGTGCGCGGGGAGATTCTGTGATTAGCTCGAAAACGCCTTCGTAGTAGCCGCGCTTCACTTTGTGAAGCCCGCAGAAATAAACCGGACAATCATAGTCGTTCGCGAACTTTTCAGAGCCAAACAATACTGCAGTATCTCGGCCCAGGAAACGAGTCCAATAAGCTCGCTGTGGATTGCTCGGCGATTGGTCGGTTGCGAAGACTACGGCCGCAGGGGATTGTGTTTGTAGTGTGTCGAACAACTCTTTCACTTTTTTGATCGAATACATCCGCAAGCCGAATTTGCCTCGCGAGGTTCGCATCTTCTCGTCGAAGAAAAGATTTTTCAATGGCTTGTATAAGGCATACACATCGTGTTTCAACGATTGGTCAACCGCTACGGCAAACAGTTCCCAATTGTTGTAATGACCACCGGCAATGATCACATGACGGCCTTCAGCAAAATGCTTGTCGAGCAACTCAGGGTTTCTGAATCGCATGCGCAACATCGCACTGCGGGATGAAATGTGGAAAATCATGAGGCTCTCCACAATCAAATCACAGAAATGGCGGTAGAAGCCACGCATGATGTGTTCGACTTCCGCTTTCGACTTCTCAGGAAACGACTTTTCTATGTTGTCGCGAACCACCTTCTTTCGATACCCGATTACATGGTAAAATAGGAGGAAGAGCAAGTCTGATATCCGGTAAAGCACAAACGATGGCAGCATCGAAATCGGCTGGATCACCGCATAGTAGAGCAAAAGGTTCAGTATTCGCATCGCTTTGCGAAGATAGGAAATGGTCCGATGTTCCAACTATGCAGGTATGACGGGAGTCATGTGCATTGTATGGTGGCCCGTATACTTTTGCCTTGTAAATAACAATCAATCCATGGAAACCACCACCTTCAAAGCCAGGCTCACTGCATTCATCAACAAGGCACAAGAAGAGGCCGACGCCCTTCGCGTGAAAGCCGCACTCGGCCGTATGGAAGCCAGTGAAATATTAGAAGAGTTAGGTAAAGAAGTTAACACCAGCTTGCATTCATTGTCTCACGATCTGAAGAAAGAAGGCTCAGCCATGGCGGCCATGGCAAACGATTACCTGGAGCGACTCCGATTGCAACTCGCTTTGGGTAAAGCTGAGGCTGGCAAAGCCTATGCAGAACGCAAGGAGTCTATCCAAAAATCGATTCAGGAAATTGAATCGTGGCTCAAAACCGATGGTTTGGAACTGCCTGTGGAGTTGCGATTGCGGTTGCAGAATGAGATGGAGAAACTGCAGCTGAAGTTGGATATACTCCGCTTCCATTTCGAGCTTGGCAAACTAGAGGCTCGGGAAGTAATGGAGGAGAAAAAAGATCAGTTCAAACATGATTTCCAGGAAATCATGGCCACCATCAAAACAGAAACAGCCCTGAAGAAAGAGGAAGCGGGAAATAAACTACGCAACGCTTACGAAGCACTACGCAAGTCTTGGGCTTCCTGATAGTTTAACGCGAAAGAATCACCCGGCGCGTTGCAATGCTACCGTTGGGCGATTGGAAACGCAACATATACATGCCCGCCTCCAAATGGGTTAAGTCGATGCTTGTTTCTGCTGATGTTGAAAGTTGGAATTTGGAACCTTGTATCCATTTCCCATCAACAGAGTAAACAGTGACCTCCGTATTGGCCATGGCGTTTTTGATTTGAATAATGCCATTCCCTATGGATGGGAAAGCTTCCAATGCCGATAGTTCGGCAAGTTGCTCTTCGACAGAAACCGTACAGAAGTAGCAGTTTTTCTGTGCGGTAAAACCGGATGGGTTGGTCACCAACAACTCAAAGGCCAATCCCGCATTGCAATCGTTTTCCAATTCAAATTTCAACCAAGGAACGATCAAAGAGTTCACGATGGAATGTTGCGTGGCGCGTGAAATAGCTGCGGCAGGTGTACAAGTAAGCTCTCCAAATGTGCAGTTGAAATTGCTGTTGGCGAATTGGCAATGGCTAGCGCCGTCTATGCTCACATAAACCTTGCAGTTGCTGCCCAATGCATTGTACATGGCTAACTGGTTCGGAGTAGGAGGAGTCACGCAGTCGTTGCCACCTGCAATAACCAATGCGTGTTGTGTGATGGTGCTGCAGGCCGCTATGGCG
>JBJTQS010000041.1:0-7710 GCA_046075765.1 Bacteroidota bacterium | reverse complement strand
CCGTGGTATATCCCGTAGTTTTGCAAAACCCTTCGTTGGCGCGCAAAATGGTTCCTTGCAAGTCTATGGATACAACGGAAACGGAGTGGCCTTCCGGGTTTTCAGTTACGATGGAAATGCCGCTGTTGTTTTGCTGCTCCTGTTTAGTAAGTCGAATGAATGTCTGTCCGGATGCATCAAATAAATCTTGAATATGCTCCAATCGCATTTGGATGGCTCCGAAAAGCGGATCTTCGATGGTGTAGTTTTTTTCAAAGCTTAAGCCACTATTGATATATTCGGAGGCTTTCATCCACAATGTGGATGGAACAACTTCCCTCAGATGTCTTGAAGTGTGATTTTCATTAGGCTCCAAGCCAAGCATGTCTTGCGCTTTCCTGTTGATCAATCCAATCCTTCCATCTTGATCACAGAGTATGATTCCTTCATCGGTCAGATTCAAATAATATCGGTAGCGCATCGCCGTTTGAAGCGTTTTGCCCTCCAAACTTTCTACCATGGTTTCGCTGGAGAATCTGCAGAAAACAAATCGGTATTCAGTCCCTAGGTCCACACACTCTATTACGGATCGGAATTTTTCTCCTGTGCTTTTGCGGCACGACACCGTTTTGTTGGCTTGTCCATTGGTCATGGCCAGTTGCACCAAATCGGATTCGGTAACGCCTTCCAACAATTCCAGCAACCCATTTACAGGATGGGTGCTCTGCTTGTCTAGTCCGAATTGGTTCACGGCCCTTCTTCCAGCATATTTTATAACGCATCCGGGCATCGATACCAGCATCCATGAATCGTCTGTTGTGCCAATCAAACCAGCAGCTATCAATCGTTGGTCATCATCTTTGCGTTTGCGACTCATTCGCAAGTATTGTACGACTCCGGCGGCTGAAGAAGAGAGGATGAGCGAACCGAAAAACAAGGAGGGTGGAACAGATATGCCGTTCGTTTTTCCTGTTTGATGAATCACAATCAGTGAGAGGAACAGTAATACATTGTGAGCAACGATATAACGCAACGCTGTTAATTGGAAAGTGGAAACCACCGTGAATACAACGATAAAGAGCAGCGCCGGATCTTTGTCGGTAAACTCCCACATGAAAAACACGGAGAACAAGGTGTTCATGATGAAGAATACGGATGTAAGATGGTCTAGGTATTCTTGGAAAAATTTACTGGCATGTGAAAGCGCCATCATCAACAAGGCGATCAAGCCAACGGATGCGGCAGCAGCAAGCAGGACAGGATTGATGGTGGGCTGTGTCAAATAGATGTAGCCGCACAACCATAGGTATCCTGCTCCAACAACAGACAAAATGCCCCGATTGTAGGCAAGTCCATCACCTTTGGCCTGTTCCAGGGCACCATTTATGTTGATTTTACCGCTCAAGTCGGGATGGGTTGAATCTACTTTTTATTTAAAATACTGAATTTCAGTTAAATGCACAGGCTTTGAATCGGGCATATGAAGTCCCGGTTTTTTCCTCGCACTTTAACTTGAAATCTACGGAAAATGTTGCAGTTCAGCCTAATTTGTCGAGTCTCGACATCAAAAAAGAAGCTAGTTCGCGAACATAGGATTGTGAGAAATCGAACTTGACTCCGGCGGTTTCATAAACGGTAGCCATGTCGGTAGAGTAACCCAATTTCAAAGCATTTAGGTATTGGGCAACTGATTCTTCGGGAGCAGACACATAATTGCGCCAAACAGCCAAGGCTCCCAATTGAGCAATACCATATTCAATATAGTAGAACGGATACTGGAATAAGTGTATTTGCTTCTGCCATTGGTTATCGAAGACATCCTCAAAACCGGTATAGTCAACTATGGATGATGAAAAGCGCTTGTTGATACGATGCCATTCTTCTCGGCGTTCAGTTGCATTATGGTTTGGATGGGTGTAAATCCAATGTTGGAATTGATCGATGGCGGCAATCCACGGAAGTGCAACGATGATTTGTTCCAGCTGTTCTTTGCGCGCCTCGGTAAGATCTTTCGGGTCGCTGAAAAAGCATTCCCAGTGTTCCATTGATACCAACTCCATGGACATAGAAGCTAGCTCGGCAATTTCGGACGGAATATTTCGGAAAGGAACATAGTCGAGATCGCGTGTGAGCACAGAGTGGATGGCGTGTCCGCCTTCGTGCACCATGGTGGTGAGGTCAAGCACCGAATCAGCGGAGTTCATGAAGATGAAGGGAACACCAGTTTCATACAATGGGTAATTGTATCCACCGGGTGCCTTACCTTTTCTTGAGTCCAGATCCACTTGTTTCAAATCGCGCAACAATTGCATGCTTTGTGCTGCAACTGGATGAATCTTTTTGAAACACGAAATGGTTTTTTCCATCATATCGTCACCTCCCCGAAAGGGAACTGGTGCCGAATGGCCAGACGTGGAAACCGAAGTATCCCAAGGATGCAAACAATCGGTATTCAGTGCCTGCTTGCGCTTGCGATGCAATTCATTTAATAGCGGCACAACCTCTTGAGCAATGGCATCGTGAAAACGTTCGCAATCGGCTACGCTGTAGTCGAACCTGCCCATGGCGGCAAACATGTAGTCGCGGTAGTTATCGAATCCGGCATTGCAAGCAATTTGATGTCGCAACTCAATCAGCTCATCGAATAGCTTGTCTAATGGTTCTTTGTCTTGCAATCTGCGGGCTGCAATTTTCTCGAACACTTGCTTCCGAACTTCCGAATCTTGGCTCTTAAGCAGATTTGATGCTTGTTGCAGTGTCAACTCCTGGCCATCTACCACAACCGTCATGGCGCCAGAGATAGCAGAGAACTCCTGTTCTTTTTTCTGCATTTCGGTGAAGAGCGGAATGTTCTCTTCTCGGAATATCTCAACCTGTTTGCGAATACCTCGTAGCATGATTTCCATGCGTGCATCGTGCAACGCGCTTACATGTTCGCAATCCAACAGCTTACGGTTCAGCTTATCTGTATAGGGTGCAACATTCGGCTCAATTTCGGTAACGAAAAACTCGAAGGACTCTTTGTAAGGCTGTGATGCCGTATCGCAACTCATCCGAATATATCTCCAAGCCACGTCTTCTTGCAAGAACGACTCCAATTCTGATCTGTCGAGCAACCATTGGCGCAGTTCTGCAGCCGATTGTAAAGGACGATTGTTTAATTCGTTGAAGTAGGGCTCAATATCCTGCCAATGGAAATCCTGTATTACAGCAGGCAGGTAATGCCTTTGTGGTTTTTCCGGAATGGAAAATGAGGTGTTCGTTTGAGTCATGTCCTGTTGCTTCAGGATGGGGTAGCCTCTTGGTTTTCGGTGGAAGCATTTTCATTGGCTTCACCTTCATCGGGCAGCGCCACCGTGTCTTTTACCAGGTGATACCAAGAAAACATCTTACGGATGTCGGAGGTGTAAACACGCTCAGAATCGAAACCGGGAACGATTTCTCCAAAGGCACTGCGAAGTTTCTTGTCGTCGCCTTTTGGGTCGGGTAAAGTGCCTTTTTCAGCGAATGACATCATCTTCAAGAAAACATCTTTCAGTGTGATGTCGTCTTCCTGCATGTAAACGGTAATATCGTCGAGCATACTGATGCGTTGTGTGGCAGATACCGGTTGGCGCTTTTTGTCTGCTAATGATTCTACGATGAATCCGGATTTGTTTTGTGCCAACACCTTGTACAAGCCTGGCATGCCACTAACGGCGATGATTCCTTTAAGTCCCATTTTTAGAGTTGAAAATTATGGCACAAAGGTAACAACTAAGTTCGGTTAGGCTAAATCGAATCCACAAAAAAGCCCGTCGAATACTCGACGGGCTCGCTAGAAATTTCGATTATTCAGTTATTCCTTGATAAACTTGGATGTTGACAGTGTTCCTTCAACGTTTACCTGTAGGAAATAGGTTCCGGAAGGCAAAGATGATACATCAATGCTGCCGTTAATAGCATCGTTGAACATCACATCGCGACCTATTACATCCAGAATACGGATGGATTCGATTCGCTTTTCAGTTCCAACACTGAATTGCAGTTGGTCGCGAACAGGGTTTGGAGAGACCATAAGCTGACCGTTGGAAGATCCTATCGGAGCGATTCCTGTAAACAACCCATCATACTTGATCTGGGCATTTCCGGCGCTGTTGTTCAAATCGTTTAATTCATCACCGGCAATTAATGCAAAAGCAACGCGTACAGAATCGCCCGCAGGTATGGTAAAAGGACCAGTACTAACTACATCAATAACGTCATTACCGGTTCCGGTACCTCCTGAAGTGGCGCGGTTGGTTGAAAGGGTGGTGTATTTTTCAGAGGTGCTGTAGCCGTCTGAGAGGTTGGCTCCGCCGCCACCTGCTATATTGTCGATCGCATAGTGTTTGAAAGGAGTTGCGGTTAGCAACTTGATTCCGGCCCAAAGGCCTGTGGCCGTAGTGTTATAAACGTAACCCATTTTCAATGAAGCATTTTCATTCCCTTTGTTAAGGCTATAGTCCTGGATGTCCCAGTCCGCAAATATGCCTGCATAGATATTGCTGAGGGATGAGGTGGAAGTGTTTTTGATGGAGTACTCAACAATTACATACTTGTCATCGCCAGGAGTACTCCAGGCAAATGCCTTATGCGACACCAATACAGGCAATGGAGAAGCTGAAGGGGAGTCATTGAATTTTCCGAAAAGGTCGAATTCTGATTGCACAGAAGGGAGGAGTTTCTGTACAACTTGAGTGGATTGGAAGTCATTGTCTGTTCCAGTGTCGTTTCGGACATTATCAGACACAGCTGAAGCGGATTTTCCAATCATTAGGCCACCCTCATATAGGAGATTTTCTCCATTATAAGCGAATCCTAATCCTTCTGTCTGTCCTGTTCCATTATATCCGATTCTTCCTTTGCTGGTGATGGTAGTGGAAACCTGATTAATGGTTACATTAATGTAATCAACATTCAACACAAGATCGTAAAGCTGCACATCGGTATATGCCCCATCGGTCATGGTGAAGCGGAAGGTGACTTTAGTGTTGAGGGGCGTGTTGGGGTTGATTTTCACTTGGAAGGGATCAGCGCTGTTGTTCAGCGATGCCAATGTTCCGAGAGCTCCAACGGTGGTGCTGTTATCGATTATGGTAACCCATTGTGATGTTGAACTAATAGTTACGGTTAGATTGGTAGTAGGATCCAAGTAATTGGTGATGTCACCAGTTATACGCAGCGTATCGCCAACAACAAATGCATTGTCGTTATTGTCGGTAGTGGCGATGTCGAGAATGCGAATAGATGGGCTGCTTTCGGTGAGTGAACGATACATGTTGATACGGCCCTTACCCAGTTTGTTTAGATAGGCGGCGTTGCCGGATAGTCCGTAAATATTGTCGCATGTTACGCGAAGTTTTTCACCCACTTGCAATCCTGTGTAGGTAGGGAAGTATGATTTGATGATGGCGGCAGCGCCGGCAGCTACAGGAGAGGCCATAGAGGTGCCGCTTTGCAATTGGTACGTGTCGTTAGATTGTGCCGCGTAAATGTTGGAACCTGGTGCGCATACATCGATGAAACCTCCGAAGTTGGAGAACGACGATTTGGTATCGTTGTTTCCAGTAGAAGCAACAGACAGCACATATCGGTAAGAAGCTGGGTAGAATACATCCTCGCTGTTGTCGTTGCCTGCGGCAGCTACTACTAAGGCATTCATATTGATAGTGGCGTAATCGATTATATCCTGACCGAATGATCCGCCACCAGGACCGCCCCATGAGCAGTTGATGATTTGGCAGCCTGCATCAGCTGCGTAGGTGATGCCTTCATAAGCTTTGGTGAGGGATCCGCTGCTGCTGGAAATTTTTACAGGCAGGTATTTACAATTGAACCCGGGTGCTGCAACACCAACGTTGTTATTGGTAACAGCGGAGGCGCAGCCTGCCACGTGAGAGCCATGAGAACTGGCATTCACACTGGGGTTGTTATCGTTTTCACCCAAGTCCCATCCCCTCCAGTTGTCAACATATCCGTCGTTATCGTTATCAATGCCATCAACAGGGTCATTGTAGTTGACTTTCATATTGGCTAACATATCGGGATGGTCCAAATCACCACCTGTATCAGTTATTCCGATAACCACACTGGTATCGCCTTGTTCCAAATCCCATGCGGTGTAAGCTTGAATTTTGCCTAAATGGTATTGCAGGCCGGTATTTGGGTCGTTAGGATTAAAAAACAACTTTGGAAGGAACTTAGGCTCAGCGTATTCCACGAATCCAGTGCGAAGGATCGCATTGGCTGCTTTCTCAGGATTTACCTGGTTGTTGTAGCGAACCTCATAAATCAATGATAGGTCCACCAGCTTCTGCCCGAGTGCGTTACGCTGCTGCTCAGGTGACGTTTTGGCAGGAAACACCTTTTGGATGTCAGTAACACCAATTCCTGCCAAAGTTTGGTTCAGCAATTGGATGTCGACCCCGTTTACCCTAGAATTTGCCCGGAACTCGGGTTTGAGTTTAAAGATCAATGTGCCCTCGATCAGGTCGGATGAGGTAACACCTTTAGGCAATCTGTAGGATTTGCTGGTTTGTGCTAATGCGGTCTGCATGGCGCAGGATACCAGCAAAAATGCAATCAGAAGTTTGTTTTTAGTCATGGGGTTTCTCAATATAAAGCATTGATTGTTAGTAGCCACGAATGTAGTGTTTACGCTCATCAATTACAAGTTCAAAATCGATATCTATTTAGAGTACAACAACAATATTCAGCCTTCGGTTTTACGAGTACCAATTGATTTCTGCTTTTCGTTTTGAAATTCAACTGAAAGTCAATTGAAAATATTTTTCATGACAATTCAATATCGCTCGATGTTTTGCGTATTTATGTAAAATGAAATGATTCGTGAAGTTGATTCAAAATTAGGAGCGAATATGTTTGGCAGAGAAACCAAATGGCACTAACTTTGTTCCCCATTTTCGAGTACACCTTTAGATAAACCAATCTGACAATGAGACAGCTAAAAATAACCCCATCCATTACCAATCGCGACAGTGCTTCCCTGGAAAAATACCTTCAGGAAATTGGTCGTGAGCAAATGATTACCCCCGCCGAGGAGCCAATCCTCGCCCAGCGCATCCGCGAAGGCGATGCCGCTGCCCTCGACAAACTCGTTCGCGCCAACTTGCGTTTCGTAGTTTCTGTAGCCAAACAATACCAGAACCAAGGTCTGAGCCTTTTGGATTTGATCAACGAAGGAAACCTCGGTTTGATCAAGGCCGCTAAAAAGTTCGATGAAACCAAAGGATTCAAATTCATCTCTTACGCAGTATGGTGGATTCGTCAATCCATACTACAAGCTTTGGCCGAACAAGCCCGTATCGTGCGTCTGCCTCTTAACAAACTGGGCGCTCTTAACAAAATCAAAAAGGCCTTCGTGCAACTGGAGCAGAAGTACGAACGCGAACCAAGTGCCGAAGAGCTTTCTGAAATCCTTGAAATGACCGAAGATCAGGTGTCCGACACCCTTGGAGTTTCAGGTCGCGCAGTTTCAGTAGATGCACCCTTCGACAGCAAAGACGATCAAAGCAATTTGCTCGACGTGCTTTCTAATCCGAACTCTCCTTCAGCCGATACTGAAATGATCGCTGAATCCATGCAACAAGATATCATTCGCTCACTAAACACACTTCCTTCCAAAGAAAGCGATGTTTTGAAACTGTTCTACGGTATCGGTCACTCCAGGGCTCATACCCTTGAAGAAAT
>JBJTQS010000040.1:0-3696 GCA_046075765.1 Bacteroidota bacterium | reverse complement strand
TATCGCAAATCCTTTCTCGTCGCAAGAAAAACAACCCTATACTAATCGGTGAACCCGGAGTAGGTAAATCAGCCATTGCAGAAGGTCTTGCCTTGCGTATTGTACAACGCAAAGTCTCCAGAATTCTGTTCAATAAACGCATTGTGACATTGGATCTTGCCTCTTTAGTAGCCGGCACCAAATACCGTGGTCAGTTTGAAGAGCGTATGAAGGCTGTAATGAATGAGCTTGAGAAGTCGCCCGATGTTATTCTTTTCATAGACGAAATCCATACCATTATCGGAGCCGGTGGAGCAAGCGGCTCTTTGGATGCCAGCAATATGTTTAAACCTGCCTTGGCAAGGGGCGAAATACAGTGCATTGGCGCAACCACTTTAGATGAATACCGCCAATACATCGAAAAGGATGGTGCACTTGATCGTCGTTTCCAAAAGGTGATTGTTGATCCCACTTCCGTGGATGAAACTGTCGAGATCCTACATAATATTAAGGAAAAATACGAGGAGCATCATCATGTGAATTACACTGAAGATGCCATTAAGTCATGCGTCACGCTCACCTCTCGATATATCACAGATCGTTTTCTTCCAGATAAGGCCATAGATGCCTTAGATGAAGCGGGAAGCCGGGTGCATATCTCCAACATCCATGTTCCAGAAAACATCATTGAGTTGGAAGGCAAGATCAATGATATCAAATCCGAGAAAAACAAAGTCGTACGCAGTCAGAAATACGAAGAAGCAGCTAGGCTTCGCGATACCGAGAAGCAGCTCTTGGAAGAACTTGAAACAGCGAAACGAAATTGGGAAGAAGAAACCAAGAATCAACGCTTTACCGTTTCAGCTGAAGATGTTGCCTCTGTTGTGGCTATGATGTCTGGAGTTCCTGTGCATCGCATTGCTCAAGCCGAAACTACACGACTGATCAAAATGCCGCAGGAATTGCAAGGAAAGGTGATTGGTCAAGATGATGCCATTCGTAAAGTAGTCAAAGCCATCCAACGCAATCGTGCTGGATTGAAGGACCCCAATAAACCTATTGGCACATTTATTTTCTTGGGTCCTACAGGCGTTGGAAAAACAGAATTGGCCAAAGAACTTGCCAGATACTTATTTGATACTGAAGATGCCCTCATCCGCATCGACATGAGCGAATACATGGAAAAGTTTGCTGTTTCCAGATTGATTGGAGCGCCTCCCGGATATGTCGGTTATGAAGAGGGCGGACAGCTTACAGAAAAAGTAAGACGCAAGCCCTACTCTATCGTGCTTTTGGACGAAATCGAAAAGGCACACCCAGACGTGTTCAACTTACTTCTTCAGGTTCTTGATGATGGTCAATTGACCGACAGTCTTGGTCGCAAGGTAGATTTCAAGAACTCCATCATCATCATGACCTCAAACATTGGTTCTCGTCAATTGAAGGAGTTCGGTACAGGTGTTGGTTTCAATTCCGCTGCACGCGTCAATGCTTCCGAAGAAAATGCCCGTTCAGTTATCGAAAGTTCACTCAAAAAAGCTTTTGCCCCAGAGTTCCTGAACAGGATCGATGACGTGATCATCTTCAATTCGCTTGGCAAAGAAGATATTCATCGCATCATTGACATTGAGTTAGGTCACTTGTATAAGCGTGTTACAGACATGGGTTATATGTTGCAGCTCAGCTCTGAAGCCAAAGACTTCATATCCGACAAAGGCTTCGATGCCAATTTCGGTGCCAGACCTTTGAAGCGCGCCATTCAGAAATATGTTGAAGATATACTTGCCGAAGAAATAATCAAAGGTGAGCTAAAGGAAGGTGATCAAATCATGTTGGACTTCGATAAGGACAATAACACCCTTAAACCAACAGTTACCAAAGCTTCGACACCTTCTTCCAAGCCCAAGAAAAAGAAGGAAGAAAATTGATTCGGTTTCAATCCCAAACAAAAGCGGCTACCCCAAAAAGGATAGCCGCTTTTTTATTTTAAATGGATTCTTTTACTCCTTGATTCCATCCATGATGTCCTGACTAACCCCTGTAAAGGAATATCCTCCATCATGAAACAGGTTTTGCATGGTAACCATTCTGGTAAGATCCGAGAACATGGAAATGCAGTAGTCGGCGCAACTTTCAGCTGAAGCATTTCCCAGTGGCGACATGCGATCGGCAAATGTGAAAAAACCGTCGAAGCCTTTTACTCCACTTCCTGCTGTTGTACGTGTAGGAGATTGGGAGATGGTGTTAACTCGAACCTTTTTGGCTTTGCCGTAATGGTAGCCAAAGGATCGAGTGATAGATTCCAACAGAGCCTTGGCATCCGCCATATCATTGTAATCAGGGAAAACACGTTGTGCCGCAATGTAGGTAAGGGCTACCACACTCCCCCACTCGTTCATGGCATCCAGCTTCATGGCGGTACGTAATACACGATGCAGCGACATGGCAGAAATATCGAGCGTCTTGTGGTAGAAATCGTAATTCGTATCGGTGTAGGCAATGCTTTTTCTAACATTTGGAGACATCCCTATTGAATGCAGAACAAAATCAACCTTACCTCCCAAGATCTCCATGGAAGAAGTGAATAGTTTTTCCAAATCTTCATTCACAGTAGCATCCGCAGGGATCACCTGAGAACCTGTTGCCTGAGCCAGTTCATTGATAGCTCCTAAGCGCATAGCCACCGGCGCGTTTGTAAGCGTGAATTGAGCCCCTTCCTCATGTGCTCGCATGGCAACTTTCCAAGCGATTGAGTTCGGATCTAAAGCACCGAAAATGATTCCCTTTTTTCCTTTGAGCAGTCCGTTTGACATTTGGATAGATGTTTAAATGAGTCGCAAAATTACACTAATTCCAATTAAGGCTTAATATTTTGACATTCAATAAATTCAAGAACCAGAAGCCAATAATTCACGAGCGTTTGCACGTGCTGCTTCAGTCAAAATCTCACCGCTCAGCATCCGAGCCAATTCATCAATGCGTTGTTCTTTGGTTAAGCGGACCACCTGCGTTAATGTTTTGCCGGAAACCACTTTCTTGGAAACAAAGAAGTGGTCGCTTCCATGTGCGGCCATCTGAGGCAAATGCGTAATCACCACAACCTGTCGACCTTGGGCCATTTGCCTGATTACCGTACCAATTTTGTGAGCGGTTTCACCTGAAACGCCTGTGTCTATTTCATCGAATATCAAGGTAGGAAGGCCTGCCTTTTCTGCCAATAGTGATTTGATGCATAGCATCAGTCGGGAAAGTTCACCTCCAGAAGCTACTTTATCAAGCGGCTTCATGGATGAGCCCTTGTTAGCACTGAAAAGAAAGTCTATACGGTCGCCTCCATTTTCACGGAAAACACCTTCAGGCAAAGGCTTCAACTCGATATCAAATTGGGCGTTTATCAAACCAACCTCTTTCAATAGTTCACCAACTTTTTTCTTGATTCCGGTTATTGATTTGGTTCGCATTTTACGGATTTCAACGGCTAGCGCAGAAATTTCGTCCTGAAGTCTTTTGGCATTCGACTCAAGTGATTTTATTCGTTGTATCAGGTTTTCGTTACCAATAAACGAATCCGTTAACTTGTCTTTGATTTCAACCAACTGGGCAACACTTTCAACACGGTGTTTTCGTAGCAAGCGATTGAGCAAATCTGTTCGATCATTGATTTGAGACAACCGCTCAGAGTCGAGATTGATAGAATCAACACCACGCTCCATATCG
>JBJTQS010000039.1:0-4085 GCA_046075765.1 Bacteroidota bacterium | reverse complement strand
GGATATTAATGGAATACTACGACAAACAATATTCATATGGAAACCAGCAAAGAGACTCAAGTTCCATCTTTTCCCTTGATACGAACATGCAAAATATCGACCTTTTGGCTCAAAAAATTATTGAAAAGAAAAATGTCATTTTAAAGCAGCTCAATGGATAACCAAGAAATTAAACTCACATCGTATAGCCATGGTGCCGGTTGTGGTTGTAAAATATCGCCTTCAATATTAAGTGAAATTCTGAAGGGGAATGAATTCATGCCTGATCATAAAGGTCTGCTTGTTGGTAACCATAGTCGGGATGATGCTGCTGTTTGGGATCTTGGTAATGGTCAGGCCTTAATCAGTACCACCGATTTTTTCATGCCAGTTGTTGATGATCCGTTTGATTTCGGTCGAATAGCCGCCACCAATGCCATTAGCGATGTGTATGCCATGGGTGGTAATCCGGTTTTAGCAATTGCCATTTTGGGATGGCCGATTGATAAATTATCTCCCGCAGTTGCATCAAGGGTTATTGCTGGGGGAAGAAAAGCATGTTTGGATGCGGGAATACCTTTGGCAGGCGGACACAGCATTGATTCACCAGAGCCCATATTTGGATTAGCGGTGAATGGATTGGTGCCTACAGAAAGTATCAAGCGAAACGATTCAGCAAAAAAGGGAGATTGGCTATTCCTTACCAAGAGCATAGGCATTGGGATGATCACCACCGCATCCAAGAAAAACTTGCTTGAAACAGCCGATTTATCCAAGGCGGTTGAAAGTATGACCAAGCTTAATCTGTTGGGCGTCAAATTGGGGTCTATTAATGGCATTAATGCTATGACGGATGTTACGGGCTTTGGATTGGCGGGACACCTAATAGAAATGGCCGAAGGTAGTGGTCTCACAGCCATGGTCGATTTTACAAAAATCCCGGTAATGCCATCTGCTATGAAATACTTAGAACTTGGTTGCGTTCCCGGAGGCACCAATAGGAATTGGAAAAGCTACGGACAAAAAGTTGATGATGTTAATGAAACTCAACGATTGATATTGGCTGATCCTCAAACCAGCGGGGGGTTGTTAGTTTCGGTATCGGAAAGTTCAGTTCCCGAGGTAATTTCCCTTTTCCAAGAATTTGGATTGGAGGAACAATATTGCGCGCCCATTGGTAGGATGGTTGAAAACAATGGTAGAAGCCTAACCTTAGGATTAGGCTAAACAACTTTTCCGTCAGATAAGCGGATGGTGCGATCAGACATTGATGCCAAATCGTTGTTATGGGTTACAATAACAAAAGTTTGACCGAATTCTTTGCGCAGATTAAAAAACACCTTGTGTAATTCCATCGCGTTTTCTGAGTCTAAATTTCCAGATGGTTCGTCAGCTAAAACTAATGCAGGATTGTTTATGAGTGCTCTTGCCACCGCAACACGCTGCTGCTCTCCTCCAGAAAGCTCGGATGGTTTATGATTTGCCCTGTGAGATATTCCTAAATAATCCAAAAGGAGAGAGGCACGCGACTTCAACTCCTGGTCTTTTGTGCCTAAGATCATTCCAGGAAGACATATGTTCTCGATTGCCGTAAATTCCGGTAATAGGTTGTGAAACTGGAATACAAAACCAATATGTCGGTTTCTAAATTGGGAAAGGCCATTCCCCTTGAGGTTATGTATCGGCTTTCCATCGATTTCAACGATTCCCTTGTCAGGGCTTTCCAAGGTGCCTAAAATCTGCAAAAGAGTGGTTTTGCCTGCCCCGGAGGCACCAACGATTGAGACAATTTCCGATTTGGCAATTTCAACCGTTACACCTTTTAGGACTTGGACGGTCCCGAAAGACTTATGTATATCCTTGACCTTGACTAACATGTCTCAAATGTACCAAAAGGAATTGAAGTTTTGGATGCCATCAACTTGTTATATTTGCATAAATTACACTTGTTTTGGAACTTGAGATTATCACAGAAGCCCCAGGATGGCTTATTGTATTTTGTGTTGCTGCTGGTGCAATAGCATCTTGGGTTTTATATCGTCGTGATACAACTTTCACAGGCGAAGCTAAATGGATACGGTTATTGATGGCGTGTTTCAGGTTTTGTACAGTCACGATCCTTTGTTTGTTGTTATTATCCCCCTTGTTCAAGTCCGTAACCCGTGAAGTTCAGAAACCGATAGTTGCTGTAATCATTGATGATTCTAAATCGATGGCACAGTCAGAAGATAGCGCCACATTTGGAAAGGGAATCAGTGAAAGGCTTGAATTGTTGAAATCAAAAATCGGTGAGGATGTTGATGTTAGGGTTTTTTCATCATCTGACAAGTTCAAAGAAGGTTTTGAAGGAGTATTAAGCGGCTTGGAAACGGATTTATCATCTCCAGTTGATGAATTAAAATCCAGGTTTTCTGGCTTGAATTTATCAGCCGCGGTATTGCTTACTGATGGATTATACAATAAGGGGGCAGACCCATCCTATGCATATTCTTCGTTAGCCGTTCCGGTTTTCACAATTGGAACTGGAGATACAACTGTTAGAAAAGATGCTTTTATACAGGGTGTAAGATTCAACGAGTCAGTTTATCTAGGTAATAGCTTCCCGATTGAGGTTACGTTAAATGCTCGAGAATTGGAGGGTACTATCGCCAAGTTGAAGCTTGTTTCAAAAGGAACTGTATTGGCTGAAAAACAAATAGAAGTATCATCCTCCAGGTTCTCAAATGTTTCCTCATTTATTCTTGAAGCAAAGGAAAAAGGTCTCATTCGTTACGAAATAATTCTTGAACCCTTGAGTGGCGAGTCGAATGTATCCAACAACAGTAGAACTATTTTCGTGAATGTCACGAGTGATAGATCCAAGATCATATTGGTACATGCTTCACCACACCCAGATATCGCAGCTATCAAATCCGTTTTGGAAAGTAATCCTAATTACGAGATCATAGAAGTGCCTCAATCAACATGGAATGGTCCTGTGTCTGATGCAAAGCTTGCCGTTTTGCATCAGATTCCAGGTAAAAACGGTGGTGGAAAAGCCATTGTCGAGAGTCTTAATAAAGCCGGCATTCCCATTCTATTCATTCTAGGCAGCCAATCATCCACCGCAGATTTGAATGCTTTGTCACTACCATTGAGAATAGACGATAGTAATGGAAGTACAACCGATGCATTGCCATTATATTCTGGATCATTTTCATTGTTTAACATAGATGAATCAATATTAGGTAAGGTCAATGGGTTTCCACCATTATCCATACCCTTTGGGAATTACTCAATGAAAACAGATGGGTATCCTTTGTTCAATCAAACAATTGGTAATACAAAAACATCTATGCCGCTTGTTGTATTCTTCCCAGGTGAAAACCCTAAAAAGGGGTTCATTGCAGGAGAAGGGTTATGGAAATGGAAACTCTCAGAATTCCAATCCAATCAAAATAATGATGCTTTCAATATGGTGATTTCGAAAACCATTCAATACATGGTTTCCGTTGAAAATAAAAACCCTTTTCGTTTATCGTATAAAAGTTCATATGATGAAAACGAGCAAGTACTTTTTGATGCAGGAGTTTTTAATGACGCAGGAGAAACCATCCAAGATGCAGACGTATCCATTGTTTTATCAGGAGAAAATGACAACGAGTATAAATTCACTTTTTCAAACAATAATGGAGTTTACACTTTGAACTCGGGATTCCTTCCGCCAGGAATTTATTCGTTCCGTGCAACAGCCAAAATAGGAAATAAAAATCTCTTGTCTACTGGCAGAATTGTCGTAACCGCGTTGCAATCAGAATTAACCGACCTTGTTGCTGACCATAGTTTACTTCGTTCACTTTCCAACAAAACAGGAGGCCTTTTCTTCAATTTCAATAATTCCACTGATCTTGAAAAATCCATATTAAATCAGAAAAACATTACCTGTTATTTATTCTCGTAAATCTCTATCTGAAGCAATTTCTTTGAAATGGATATTTTTCTTATTGGCCTGTTTACTCTCTGCTGAATGGTTTCTACGAAAGCGAAGTGGTGGCTATTGATTTTAGACTATTAATAGATTTGAAAACCGACCTACCGAAACCTCATCGTCTATAGCTGAATTATTG
>JBJTQS010000038.1:0-2586 GCA_046075765.1 Bacteroidota bacterium | reverse complement strand
AAGGGGAGTTGCCAACTTTGAATATTTTCTCTGAAGGTGATTTGGTGGCGAAGGGCGGTTCCGAAATACCCGGAGCTATCAATGTGAGGTTAAAGGATGAGGACCATTATGAAGTAGCAACAGGTATTAAAGCTTTTGAATCCATGTTTAAGTTTTTCAACAATGGAAAATCATCGATTATGGATGCTGTTTATAATGATGATCCGGTACAATTGGCTGGTAAGGCCGTATCGCTCGGAAACAATGCGCCTTTGGAGGGTGGTATGGTATCAATTTTTGAATTAGACCCTCTGACTGGAAATCGTATACGATTACAACCTGATGCTACTTTTAAAGTTGATGCGAATGGCCATTGGGGAGTTTTTAATGGCAAAAAAGGTGCTACCTACGAGTTCATGCTGATTGGCCCTGACTCTACCGATCGCCCAATACATTATTTCAGAGAGCGAATTCCACAATCCAATTTGCATGTGTATCTCAGATCCATTCCAACAACCGGAATGATGTCGATGATGTTTTCTGGCATACCCGAAGATTCTCTTCCCGCACTTGCCGTTTTTTCGGCATCTAAGGCTATCCTAAATGGCCGCGATCGGTTGGTGATTGATGGTGTTGAACTTACAGGAACCGAATTCTTCAAACCATCCCGAACTACCATAGCTATGTTCCTTTATGATGGAAACCATGATGGCAATTCCGATCTAACAGGAGTAGGATTGTTTAACATGCAAGGGGTGTTTTTGGCTGGCATCGACATGGCGTTTCAACCCATCGAAAAACCCATTATGTTGGAATACAATGGCAGGACTTTGCAGGTTCGAAGAATCCCATCAAAATCAGGCGTAACGGTGCCTGTTTTTGATTGATTTATCTTGTTTTGATAAATAACCATGACTAACCCGTATCTTGCAGTAACGATTTCTTTCAATTTGAGGTCGGTAAACGAAGTCTATGAATAGAGACCATATTATAGCCGAAATCAATTTATTAGAAAGACAGAGCAAACAAGGCGAAAGCTATTCCGATGGAAAAGATCGTTACGGTTGGCGAAATCCCATTCGAAAGGATACCGGTCCATTACTTAAATCATTAGTCATTACTCGAAATCCCGTTAATGTGCTGGAAATCGGAACTGCCCACGGACTTTCCGCTCTTTATTTGGTGGATGGCTTTCAAGATTTTAACAAGCAGCATTTGGATACCATTGATTTCGATTTAAGTGTAGCTCAGTGTACTCAGGAAAGAATGAATCGATTGAATGTTCCCGTAAAGGTGCATCATGGAGATGCTTTGGACGTGTTTCCGAAGTTGAAAACATTTTTTGAAATCGTTTTTTTTGACGCGCAAAAAAATCAATATTTACCTCAACTGAAATCACTGATTGAATTGGGTTTGATAGGTGATGGCACCGTTATACTTGCTGATAACGTTTTAGATCGAAAAGAAGAATGTATGCCCTTTTTGAGATGGTTTCAAGAAAATAATATCAATAACCACATTATTACTACGGAGTGTGGTTTGCTTGTTGCTCATTTATGATCTATTAATTTTACAATGACTGAACAACCACAAAAATCCAAATTCAAGGTTTTAGAGCCCGTTGAACAGCTCCATCCGGATGGCTTGATTTGTAAGAAATGGCAGGATAGGATTTATCCTCCTTTTATTGATCCTGTGTCCGTCCAATGGCTCATGAATAATTGGGATACTGATGGTAACGATGTGATTATTTGTACGCATCAAAAAGTAGGAACTCACCTTACTAAAAAGTTTGTGGTCGAGATATTGCGTATGCTAACCGAATATCCTGAGTCCAATCCGATGTCAACTGGCGACATAGGCCATAGCACCGTTCCATGGCCGGAGGTCATGTTGTCGCAGCATGGTGTAAACGATTTCGAAGAGTTTAAAAAAAGAACTGAGGGATTACCGAGGGTTTGGTACACCCATTGCGAAGATGATGACATGCCCATCCGAAACATACATCCCGACACCAAGTTTGTGATGGTGTTTCGTGATCCCAGAGGGGCTGCTGTATCTCAGTATTTTTTCTACAAGTCACACCCTTTACTCAGATTTCCAGAACATATAACCATGGATGATTTTGTCAAAATGTTCTTGGAGGGGAATTTATACTTCGGCGATTATCACAAGCATGTAACAAAGTGGGTGCAACGTTGTAAAGGTCGCATTGCCAAAAACAGGTTGTTGATTTTGCGTTACGAGGACTTGGTGGAAAGAAAATACCTTGCAACGAAACTGCTCAATGATTTTCTGGTCCCTGATAAGCGATTAACACCTGATCAAATGGGTATGATTGTTTCATGTACCGAGTTCAATACCATGAAAAACAGTATCGCCGCTAATCCGGGTTCTTTCCATTTCAATCCTAATACTTTTTTCCGTTCAGGAACTATCAACGACTGGGAAACCAAACTTTCTCCTGAATCTATTGCAGCTATCAATGCAAAGTCCATGGAAATTTGGGGCGATGACCGGAATGTTGTGCTGCCTATTTGAACGCAAATACCATGTACCAAGAATTTTTAAGCGACATCCGGCATATTATATTGCGCGATTTACGGG
>JBJTQS010000037.1:0-4276 GCA_046075765.1 Bacteroidota bacterium | reverse complement strand
TGCTACCACTGGCATCAGCTATGCCTGACAACAGCGGCGACAATAACGCAATCACCAAAAAGGCAAACGAAAGCGAGTAAGAATATAACGCAGAGTTCTTGAACTCCATCCCCAGGAAACGCACCATGTCGCTTCCGTCTTCACCGGTGGTGACGCTGAGAAAATATATCGGGAAGATGGCCGTAGCGATGGTAAGAGAATACACCGAGTTGGCCCAATCGTACATGGTCCATGCGCGGATGACTTTCTTGTCGCCCTTACGAAATGGAGCCGATGTATCTTGTGGGGTCAAATCAGTTCATCGAGGCTTTTCAATCGGGCAAAACTTACAGCGACATCTTGATCAGATTCAAAGCTGATCCCGCCTTGAACCACTCAATTTGTCCTTCGTTGTAGGTATGGTTCACCTGGATGCTATCGGAAGTGCCATCGCTATGGTTGAACACCATGGTGAGTGGAACGCCCGGAGCGAAAGTGGTGAGACCAAGGATATCGATGTTATCATCTTCGCGGATCTTATCGTAATCCGACTTATCAGCGAATGTAAGCGCCAACATGCCTTGCTTCTTCAAGTTGGTTTCGTGGATACGCGCAAAGGATTTCACCAACACAGCGCGTACCCCCAGGAAGCGTGGCTCCATGGCTGCATGCTCGCGTGATGACCCTTCACCATAGTTCTCGTCGCCCACAACCACAGTGCCGATACTTGCGGCCTTGTAGGCACGCTGCACGGCAGGCACTGCGCCATACTCACCTGTGAGTTGGTTCTTCACATTGTCGGTTTTGTCGTTGTACGAGTTCACCGCGCCAATGAGCATGTTGTTGGAGATGTTATCGAGGTGACCGCGGAACTTCAACCATGGACCAGCCATGGAGATGTGATCCGTTGTGCATTTTCCTTTTACGCGTATGAGCAGCTTGAGGCCTTTCAAATCGGCACCTTCCCAAGTGGGGAACGATTCGAGCAGTTGCAAACGGTTGGAGTTTGCATCAACCACCACCGAAACGTTGCTACCGTCTTCGGCAGGTGCTTGGAACCCGGCATCCTCCACATCGAATCCTTTCATTGGAAGCTCGATGCCTTGCGGCTCATTCAATTTGATTTGCTCCCCTTTATCGTTGGTGAGATAATCGGTTGCAGGATTGAAAGTAAGATCACCTGCAATAGCTAGCGCGGTTACAATCTCAGGCGATGCAACAAATGCGTGTGTATTCGGATTGCCATCGTTACGCTTGGCAAAGTTCCTGTTGAACGAAGTGATGATGGAGTTGCGCTCACCCTTCTCAGCGCCATGGCGAGACCATTGTCCGATGCATGGACCGCAAGCGTTGGCCAATACCACGCCACCCATTTGATCGAAAATACCGAGGTATCCATCGCGCTCTACGGTGTAACGCACTTGCTCGGAGCCGGGAGTGATGGTGAACTCCGACTTCGCCTTGATGCCTTGATCGGCGGCCTGCTTGGCAACCGATGCGGCACGGGTGATGTCTTCGTAGGATGAGTTGGTACAAGAACCAATCAAGCCCACATCCAATTTCGCAGGCCAGTTGTTTTCCTTCACGGCAGCGGCGAATTTCGAAAGCGGCCACGCCAAATCCGGAGTGAACGGACCGTTGATGTGCGGTTCGAGTTCGCTTAAGTTGATTTCTATGACTTGATCGAAATATTTTTCTGGTTGTGCATACACATCCGCATCGCCGCACAGGTGCTCGGCTACTTGGTCGGCCATGTCGGCCACATCGGCACGCGAGGTAGAGCGCAGATAATCGCCCATCTTTGGGTCGTAACCGAAGATGGAAGTAGTGGCACCTATTTCAGCGCCCATGTTGCAGATGGTTCCTTTGCCGGTGCAAGAAAGCGAGTCGGCGCCTTCGCCAAAATATTCTACGATGCAACCGGTTCCACCTTTCACGGTGAGGATGCCAGCCACTTTCAGGATAACATCCTTGGCGGAAGTCCAACCGTTGAGTTTGCCAGTTAGCTTAACGCCGATGAGTTTCGGGAATTTAAGTTCCCATGGCAGGCCTGCCATCACATCGCAAGCATCGGCACCGCCTACTCCGATGGCCACCATGCCCAATCCGCCTGCGTTCACCGTGTGCGAATCTGTACCGATCATCATACCGCCTGGGAAGGCGTATTATTCGAGGATTACCTGGTGGATGATACCGGCGCCTGGCTTCCAGAAGCCGATGCCGTATTTGTTGGAAACGGAAGCGAGGAAGTCATACACTTCCTTGTTGGTGTCTTTTGCCGTGGCGAGATCTTCGTCGGCTCCGATTTTAGCTTGTATGAGGTGATCGCAATGCACGGTGGATGGTACAGCCACTTTAGCACGACCGGCTTGCATAAACTGCAGCAGGGCCATTTGTGCGGTGGCATCTTGCATGGCCACACGATCGGGGTTGAAATCAACATACGACTTACCGCGCTCGTAAGCTTGTGATGCCGTGCCTTGGGTAAGGTGGGCATACAAGATTTTCTCGGTAAGGGTAAGGGGTTTGTTCAGCACCTGACGGGCGGCAGCTACACGGGCTGGCAGTTCGGCATAAACCCGGCGGATCATCTCAATATCAAAAGCCATAGCGTTACTCTATTTAACTATTTTACAGTGTTTTACGATGAATCTTACGCTTTTAAAAAAGCACTGCAAGATAGGAAAAAGTGGGCGAAGTCAATCGGAAGCAATAGCGGAAGTCGTTAAAAAACAGAACACGGATTAAACCCTTCGTCCGATAGCCATCGGACCGATAGCCATCGGGCGGCGGCGTCAGCGGCACTTATTACATGGCACTTTTCACTTAATGTGTCGGCGCGTGGCTTGTCCACGAACGGTGCGAACCGTAAGATTGGTCGGCCCGGGGGTGTAGCCTTGTGCGACAAGACCAATCAAACGGTTGGCGTTCGTGGTGCCCTTTTTGGTTACTTTTTGGGCAAGCAAAAAGTGACAAAAGAAAGAAACAAATAGCTCAAATGTTAAAACTAAGATTGAGGCAATTGATGTGTTGGATGCCAAGACAGTATAGATAAAAGTCTATTCCCCATAATCCGTTTAATCCTTGTTCCCTCAGCTTACTAACACAACTGCACGATACAACGCTATAACCCATCGGCATGCTTTTTGTATTTTAGCCTTGAAATTCCTATCGCCATGCTGAAGCAACTGACTACTCTTTCCCTCGTCATATCCATCATCGCATTTGCCTGCAGCAGCGGCAAAAGGTTATTGGAGAACGGCCAATACGATGAGGCTGTGCTGACATCCGTAAAGAGATTGAGGCAGGACCCCGACAACTCCAAAGCGGCGCAGACGCTCAAGGCAGCCTACCCTTATGCCAAAGATGCACACCAAACCAATGTGAGGGCGGCAGCCGAATCATCAGACCCACTCAAGTGGGAACGAATTATGGACGAGTATGGACAACTGAACTTGTTAGCCGATGAAATCAAAAGATGCCCTTCCTGTTTGAAAATAGTTCCTAACCCCACATTCGTTAACAAAGAACTGGAAGACGCCCGTACCAAAGCCGCTGAAGCACGATATGCCTTAGGTGTAAAATGCATGCAATCATCATCCCGACAAAAAGCCAAAGAAGCATACGGCCATTTCATGGCTTGTCAACGCATCATACCAGGCTTCAAAGATGTTGCTGAACAAATCGACGAATCACGTTTCAAAGCCACCTTGAAAGTCTTGCTTGAACCGATTCCCATGCATTCGAACGCGCTGAAATTGAGCAACGAATTTTTTGAGAACAAGATTCGCGAATCGCTGAAGCAGATGCGACCCAATGAATTCGTGCGCTTCTACCTACCAGGGGAGATGGAAGCCACCGGATTGAAAACAGCCGACCAAGTTATTCGACTCAGGTTTGACGATTTTGTGATTGGTCAAACCCTTATCAAAGAAACCGTATTGCCATGCAAAAAGGATTCGGTAGAGATCGCCAAAGACAGCACCGGCAAGCCCATCTACGGAACCGTTACAGCAGAATTCCATCAATTCAACAAGACCGTCATTTCTTCAGGCTTACTCGATTTCAAAGTCCTGGATCCGCAAACGCGTGAAACCATTTCGCAGGAAAAGTTTCCAGGTACTTATACCTGGGTTTGCGAATGGGGATATTACAATGGCGATAGCCGTTCACTCACAACAGCCCAGCTGAACCTTTCTAAAAACAAGGAACTGCTTCCGCCTCCGCCGCAACAACTGTTCATCGAATTCTGCAAACCCATACACGAACAGCTGGTGAACAAAGTGCGTTCATTCTA
>JBJTQS010000036.1:0-3965 GCA_046075765.1 Bacteroidota bacterium | reverse complement strand
AATTTTTTCACGCAGAGCTCGCGAAGAAAAGTGCAAAGCACGCTAAAAAATCACCTAGAAGAACATTACAAATCCTTGCGGAGCCCTTTGCGGCCTTTGCGAGCAACCATTTTTTTCACGCAGAGCTCGCGAAGAAAAGTGCAAAGCACGCCAAATAATCACCAAGAAGAACATTTCATATCCTTACGGAGCCCTTTGCGGCCTTTGCGAGCAACCATTTTTTTCACGCAGAGCTCGCGAAGAAAAGCGCAAAGCGCGCTAAAAAATCAACAAGAATAACATCACAAATCCTAATTACGACTATTAACAGGCAAACCGAAATGCTAGCTCAAAATTTGCGAACTTAAATCGATACTTGAACCTTGTCGCAAATAACTTGTCACTTGTTACCCTTCGGCAGGCTCAGGGCGGCGCTTGTTACTTGTCACTTAATACTGTGTAATCACTCAAGTACCCAAACCTTCCATTCAATTTTCCATCCTTACATATAGTGGCGCGGTCGATTAAGCCGCTTTGGTCGCCATCCAACATTGATGGTAGCACTCGTTCAATCAAGTTTTTTCCAAAACCTTCTGATGCATCGCGAGGTAACTCACATGGAAGATTGTCGATAGACATTACAGTGATGGTGCCCTGATTGAATGGTTCCTCCTCCTTACCTGTAATAGGATTATAGCCATAAAACTTGTCATCGATGGTAGTAGATCGCGTTGTTGATGGAACACTTCCATTGATGTCGCAAGTTACATCTGCGATCACACTGATGTGAAACATGGGGTCGCTCATGTCTTTTGATGTGAAAAGCACGGGTGCACGCATATCCCAATAGGCGCAATGTATGAGAACATCACATACACCAGTATACTTCAAGAATGTAGAACGAAACTGTTCAGGGTGATTGTAAAAATCGAATTTGGAGAATGGTTTTCCGTCGATCGACTCGTGGTAGTCGTGAGAGTGCAGCTGTACATAAACAGGCTCGCGGAATGAGTAATTCAAAAATTCGTATGGAGTTACTTTGCGGATATTCATAGCTCCCATGGTCTCTTCGGCACCATGAGCCACACGCCCTCCACCGGTAATGATGATCTTGATATTGGGGATACCGATGTGAGCCAGACCTTCGAAAAGCTCTTTCTTATCATGTGAAAGATGCGCAGGCTTCAGCTTGAAAAGCTTGTACATTTCCCCATAACCCATGATACCGTTGTAAGCGCCAACGATTCCCGCATAACGACCGAATCCAATGATGCGATTCCCTTCGGGATCCACCAAGCACTCATAATCGGTCATAGCAATGCGCTTTCCCATCAAAGCATGCATCAGTTTTTGGTTGTGCGCTTGTTTCTTGATGGTATGTGAGAAGAAGCAATATCGCTTGCCTTCGATAAGTTGTTCTATAGGCACCTCTTTGATTCCCATCAACACATCGCAATTTGAGATATCCTCCGACATGTTGACCCCTTGAGCGAGATATTCCTCATCGCGAAAGCACCTCCATGGGCTGGGTTGAATGGATATTGATGTACCTGGAAAGAGCTCCAAGATTTGTTTGCATTGCTCTGGTGAGAATGGCACACGATGGTCGTGAGGCACTTTCCCCTCTCTGATGATACCGATTTTCATATGATAAATTCAGTTCAAAATTACGATTAAATGCCTCATAAACAGGACAAAATGAAGCCTAAACATACAAAACGGGGGCAAAATAGCGTATATTTGCAGCACCAAAACTTGGGGTCGACCGGTTTCGACAGCAGGTGAGGTTTGTGTGTAAGCATGCCGAGCGTTGTGAATATGGCTCGTTAATCTCAACTCTCAACGCTTTAAGTGGCGAAAACACTTACGCGCTTGCGGCTTAATCCATCTCAGATGGATTGCCTAAGCCCACGCTTCAGATAGCGTGGTCCAAGCTACCTGGTGCGGTGTTCCACCCGTTAATGCCGTACAATGGGTATCGATCTCTCGGGTTGGTTTCTACGACGCCTCTAAGTGGAAACGAGACAAAGAGGCTAAGGCGCGACTTGGTTTGTTGATTTCCTCGGTCATGCCCTACAATCAATAATCTACTAAGCATGTAGAAAGCTCATGAGTCCCTTGTCTGGACGAGGGTTCAATTCCCTCCGACTCCACAACGAAAAATCCCCGGCCATAAAGCTGGGGTTTTTTCGTATAATACATTGTGAATAATTTGGTTATTTTTGAGAAAAACCAAAAAGAATGAAACACCTTTCCTCCCTCCTATTTTGCACGGGTATGCTGATTTTAGGTCTAATGCCAAACAAGGCTTCAGCCTGTAGCGATGCTGGAACAGCATTGGCAACCCAGTTGAACATTTGCAACAACAGTAGCACCACTTTACTGTTGACAAACTACCTCGGTGCGATTCAGTGGCAGGTTTTTTCAGGTGGAAGCTGGACCAACGCTACCGGTACAGGTTCTACAACTGATAGTTATCAAGTCTCCCCAATTCAAACCACAGATTACCGTGCTGTGGTAACAGCCACCGGTTGCGCGCCAGACACATCAAATATCATTTCCATCATTGTTGGAGTTACCCCTCCCGTTGGCACAGGAGCCACCAGATGCGGATATGGTTCAGTCACCCTCAATGCCACCGGAAACGGAATTAAATGGTTCGCAACTCCAACAGGTGGCACCGCATTGGGAACGGGATCATCCTATACCACCAATGTAGCCTCAACTACAACTTTCTACGCTGCATCAACAGTGGGTGGTGGTCCACCCACTCCACTGACCACTACCTTTCAGGCAGGCAATGGTTTTGATGGAAACATGTTTGACATAACCGCCATCAATACCATCACCATTGATAGCATCGCAGGCAACTTCAATGCGGGATCGGGAACAGCAGAAGTTTGGTATCGAGTTGGATCATACCAAGGCTTTACTGGAAGCAATGCAGGCTGGACTCAAGCTGGAACTGCTGCTTACACATCAACAGGCAATGGTGCACCCGGCACTACAATAAACGCCAATTTGAATATCACAATACCAGCAGGCCAAACCTACGGCATTTACGTTCATGCTTCGGGAGGAGTGCAATACACCAATGGAACAGCGGTTGGAAACTTATATACTTCCGATGCTAACGTCCAAGTGTTCGAAGGTCACGGAGGCGCTTACTTCAACCTGGTAAACCAACCTCGCATATTCAACGGTCGCATCATGTATTCGGCAGGATGTGAAAGCGCCAGGACTCCTGTGGTTGCAACCGTCAACACGGCACCATCCATCAGCATTAGTGCAAATCCATCTAGCCTTTGTCAGGGACAAACATCAATCATATCAGTTTCCAGCAGCAACAATCAATACACCTACAGCTGGTCTCCTGCCACATCGCTTAGTGCTACCACTGGCAGTAGTGTTACAGCCAACCCCAATTCACCAATCACCTATACAGTTGTTGCCAACGATGGAACATGTGGCTTCATCGATAGCGTATTTATTGACGTTGGTCCTGCATCTGTTGCTGGCACCGCAGTAATAAGTACCGATACCATCTGCCTAGGTAGCAATGCTACACTTTTCCTTACGGGTAATACAGGCAACATTCTATGGCAAAGCAATACAGGCAGTGGATGGGTAAATGAGACTGGTACAGGCTCTACTTCCTCACAATATTTGGTGTCGCCAGCTTCAAACATTCAATACCGAGCCATTGTTACAAGCGGCGGATGTGCATCTGCAACCACTGGCACATTGCAGTTGACCGTATTGGCTGTTACCGACCCCATTACCACAAACGATACGATATGCGGTGCTGGAGCTGTTAATCTTGCGGCCGCTGGTCAAGGTGTGCTTAGCTGGTATGCTAATGCTACTGGAGGAAACAGCATCAATACCGGACCAAGTTATTCGCCAAACATTCTATCCACAACCACCTTCTATGTCGAGGCGGCTGCTGGTGGAACTTACAATGTTGGTCCAGCAAACTCAGCCAT
>JBJTQS010000035.1:0-7399 GCA_046075765.1 Bacteroidota bacterium | reverse complement strand
GTTTATCCGGGTTGTACTGAAGACGATTGCGTGCCGATTTTGGAAGAGCTGTCGGGCTTGAAGCGTGTGACCGATTTCAAAGTAGGGTATTCCCCCGAGCGTATCAATCCCGGCGATAAAAAGAACACACTGCGCACCATCACCAAAGTAGTTTCGGGATGTGACGCAGAATCATTGGAAGAGATAGCCAAGACGTATGAGATTGTGGTGGATGCGGGAACATTCCGCGCAGCGGGTATCAAAGTTGCCGAGGCGTGTAAGATTCTGGAGAACACCCAGCGCGATGCCAACATCGCCATCATCAATGAGTTTTCGATGATCATGAACATGATGGACATCAACACCTACGACGTGTTGGAGGCCGCCGGTACGAAATGGAACTTCCTCAAGTTCACCCCGGGTCTCGTGGGTGGCCATTGTATCGGTGTCGATCCATATTACCTCGTGTACAAGGCTAAGAAGCTTGGTTACCACAGCCGCGTTATCAGCAGCGCCCGCTATGTGAATGATGGCATGGGGCAATATGTCGGTAAGCAAACGGTGAAGAAGATATTGGAGCAAGGACGCAATGCCCTCGAATCGCGCGTGCTGGTGATGGGCGCTACGTTTAAGGAAGATGTGAGCGATGTGCGCAACTCCAAAATGGTGGATGTTATTCGTGAGCTCGAGTCGTTCAGTATCAAAGTTGATGTGGTAGACCCCCACGCCGATAGCGATGAACTCAAGCATGAGTATGGCTTTGGCCTGGTGCCCGAGGCCGACAAGAAAGCCTACGACGCTATCATACTCGGTGTAGCACACAAAGAGTACAAAGACCTGTCGGAAGCCGACTTTAAGTCATACCTTCACGAAGGAAAGGGCGCCCTCATCGACCTGAAAGGATTGTACCGCGGGAAGATGAAGGAGTTGAATTATTGGAGCCTCTAATTGAGTGGCTAGTGACCAATGACTAGTGACGAATGATGGTTTCAAAACGGATTGGATTAGGGAAATATCAAAAGTGTTTTTTAAAATAGACCAGATGTTGGTGCTGTTCATTCGTCACTAGTCACTTGTCATTCGTCACTATTTATGAAGTTACTCATCACCGGCGGTGCCGGATTCATAGGAAGTCATGTGGTACGCAGATTTGTAAAGCGCTATCCGCAATATCATATCATCAACTTGGATGCACTTACCTATGCAGGCAACTTGGAAAACATCAAGGATGTTCAAGATTCACCAAACCATACATTCATAAAGGGGGACATCACTGTTGCTGATTTTGTTGATGGACTGTTCGCACTTGAAAACATCGATTCCGTGATACATTTGGCTGCAGAGTCGCATGTTGACCGCAGCATTACCGATCCTTTGGTGTTTGTGAAAACAAATGTGCTTGGTACAGCTACATTGTTGAACGCTGCTCGTCGTGCATGGAAAACCGATGATGGGTTCAAATTGGGTTGCAGGTTTTATCACGTGTCCACCGACGAAGTATATGGCTCTTTGGGTGAGACCGGGTTCTTCACAGAAACCACTCCCTATGACCCTCGCAGTCCATACTCGGCTTCTAAGGCTTCATCCGACCACTTGGTACGCGCCTATGGTCACACCTATAGAATGCCGGTTGTGATTTCTAACTGTTCCAACAATTACGGTTCGCATCACTTTCCTGAAAAATTGATTCCATTGATGATCAACAACGTTTTGAACATGAAGCCGCTTCCTGTTTATGGAAAGGGCGATAATGTTCGCGATTGGCTTTGGGTAGAGGATCACGCCTCGGCAATTGATGTGATTTTCCATAAAGGATTGCTTGGAGAAACTTACAACATTGGTGGCAACAACGAATGGAAAAACATTGACCTGGTCATGTTGCTTTGCAAGCTGATGGATGAAAAGCTAAATCGCGAGCCTGGCGCCTCCGCCAAGCTGATCACTTATGTAAAAGATCGTGCTGGTCATGATCACCGTTACGCCATTGATGCATCCAAGTTGAAACGGGAATTAGGTTGGGAGCCATCCATACAATTTGAAGAGGGCTTGTCTAAAACCATAGATTGGTATCTATCCAATAAGGAGTGGGTTGATAATGTCACCAGTGGTGAGTATCTCAATTATTACGAACAACAATATCATTCGCGCCACTGATGTTCCATACCGATGAAATAAAGAATAAGTCGTTCCTGATTACCGGAGGAGCAGGTTTTATTGGATCCAATTTGGTGGATTATCTGATTATGAACGGAGCTCGCAAGGTGCGAGTTCTCGATAACATGAGCAACGGTTTTATGGTGAATGTAGAGCCGTATTTGTCGTTACCTGTTTATGAGTTCATCGATGGGGATATCACCGACATGTCCACTTGTGTTAAGGCTTTGGAGGGCATTGATATGGTATCGCATCAAGCAGCTTTGGGTTCTGTTCCCAGATCCATTGCTCATCCAGACCTCACACACGCGTCTAATGTGAATGGCTTCTTAAATATGCTTATTGCCGCTCGCGATGCGGGTGTGCAGCGCTTTGTTTATGCAAGTTCTTCATCTGTTTACGGAGATATAACAGATTCTCCAAAAGTTGAACATCGCACAGGAAGGCTTTTGTCGCCCTATGCGGTTTCTAAAATGACTAATGAGCTATACGCCGGTGTGTTTTCGTTGAATTATGGTATGAGGATAATCGGCCTTCGTTATTTTAACGTTTACGGACAGCGTCAGGATCCGTCCGGGCCTTATGCGGCAGTTATACCGTTATTCATGGATGCTGTATTGAACAATAAGGAAGCGTGGATTAATGGTGACGGAGAACAAACCCGTGACTTCACCCATGTGAGCAATGCTGTGCAAGCCAATGTGCGTGCTATGTTTACAGATAATTCAGAGGCGTTTGGTCGGGTTTACAATGTTGCAGTAGGGGAGAGCATAACGGTGAATCAGTTATTTGATGAGGTTGCTGCTATAGCAGGCAAGGAAATGAAACCGCATCATCGTGCAGATCGACCAGGTGACGTGCGTAGCTCCTTAGCGGATATTTCAATGGCGAGAAAGTACCTTGGGTATGAACCACAGGTCCGAATTCGTGAAGGGCTTCAAAGAACTTACGAATGGTTTAAGTCGACCTACTGATATGGGAGTGTTCGACATATTCAAAAAGAAATCGCCGCCCTTAGCCGATTATTCTTTGCTCGGCACCGATATGCATTCGCATTTGTTGCCCGGTTTGGATGATGGTGCACCTGATATGCAGGCTTCTTTGAAGTTGATAGGGGATTTGCATGAGATGGGTTTTCGAAAATTCTGGTGCACTCCGCATATCATGAGTGATTTCTATAAGAATGATTCATCCACGATCCTGCCTGCATTGGATTCAGTTCGAGAAGCAGTTAAGGAACACGGTTTACCTGTAGAGATTTTTGCCGCCGCCGAGTACTATGTGGATGAGGGTTTTGTGAAAAAACTTGAAAACGAGAAACTGCTCACGCTTGGAGAGAAACACCTGCTTTTCGAGGTGTCGTATATTAATGCTCCAGAGAATTTGTCGCAGGTTATTTTCAATATGCAACTAAAGGGTTATCGTCCCATTATGGCGCATCCTGAACGCTATCCATTTTGGTATCGCGATTTTGAAAAATACAAGACCTTCCGTGATTCCGGTGTGCTTATGCAAGTGAATATGAATTCGATTTCTGGATACTATGGTCCCGATGCACGCGCCATTGCGTTGAAAATGATTGATGAGGGTATTGTTGATTTGCTTGGAACGGATTGCCATCACGAAAGGCATGTAGAAGGACTCCGTAGGGGGTTGAAGGAACCTGCCATGCGTAAACTGATTGAGAATACAGCGTTGTTCAACGCTTCCTTGTAGTATTTCCCTACTCAAACCCCTACCTCAGAAAAATAGATTAACTTTACATAACAAGGGTGCGTTTTCTCCTCGGATGGCTTCGCATCAATAAACCCAATAACTACTTATAACATCACATGACAATCGAAATCAACAAAGTGGTTTCCGTGACCTATCGTCTGGAGGCCAACCCTGAAGGCGCCGAAAAGCAACACATTGAAACTGCCGGTACAGATCATCCTCTAACATTTCTCTTTGGTTCAGGCGGACTGATTCCAGCATTCGAAGAGAATTTAGCAGGCAAGTCTGTAGGGGACCAGTTTGCATTCAGCATCGATCCGGAAAATGCATATGGTCTTCAAAATCCTGATGCACTTGTGGATCTTCCAATAGACATTTTCAAAGTGGAAGGCGTTATCGATATGGAATTGATTCGTGTTGGTAACATGGTTCCCATGAGCGATAGCCAAGGAAATCGTATGGACGGAAAAGTGATGGCGGTAACTGCCGAGAACGTGAAAATGGACTTTAACCATCCCTTGGCTGGTCATCATTTGCATTTCTCGGGTGAGGTTATTGAGGTTCGTGACGCTTCTGCGGAAGAGCTTGCACACGGGCATGCGCATACCGGCCACGATGGACATTGATTCCTGATTTTTGAGATAAAGAGCCCGTATCAGTTTGATGCGGGCTTTTCTTTTTTGCGGTAAACGAGCATACTCAACACAACTCCGGCAACTACCAACGCCATTCCTAGAATGGTGCTTGCCCCGTAGTGTTCATCAAACAAAAAGAACCCCGCAAGAGTGGCATAAACCACACCGATGTAATTTAAAATGGAAACCCCTGCCACTTTCTCCATCTGCAGTGATTTGGTCATATTCAATTGACCTAGTTGAGTAAATAATCCCACCAAGACCAGATTCAACCAATCCCATCCAGATGGCATTACAAAAACAGGCGCGGTAAACAACATCCCCGTAAGGGTGCCCAGCAGCTGAAAATGGAATACCACTACCAATGGATGTTCACGGTCTTTGATGGTGCGAATGGTTACATAGGCAAAAGCCGAGCCTACGGCAGACAGGATGCCTATTAGAATATAAAAGTTCTCGGCATGATCGCTTACACCTTGTATTATCAATACTCCGGCGAATGATAGGATAAAAAACAGCCATTGCAATGGTCTAACCTTTTCATCCAGGACATATACGGCCAGTATGGTGGTGAAAACCGGTGATAGGTATTGGATGGTTACAGCTGTTCCCAAAGGCAAATGAGCGATGGTGGCTACGTAGGCTACCAATGATGCGGTACCAAACACTCCTCTTAACAACAACAGTTTTCGATTCGAACCACGCCAATCGACTCCTTCACGATGCAGATACCACATACAAATCAATAGCGAAATACCACAACGAAAAAAAACCACTTCCATAGTCGGCAAATGACTGATGGCTTTGATGAAGATGTTCATCATGGCAAAATAAAAAGTAGCCAACAGCATATGTTTGGCGCCTGGCGAGATAAATGGTTTGCCCGAAGTCATGAGGAAGCAAAATTAATATAATTGATGTTGCAGAAAGAAGTGACAAGCGCCGCCCTGAGCCTGTCGAAGAGTGACAAGTAACAAGTAACAAGTACCACCAACTACCAACCACCCACCCACCAATTACCTTTTCCTCTTAACTTCGCATCATGCCTAAGGCTCCTAAAACCGTTGTGTACACCCTTTTCACGGCATTGGAAAGGCTGCGTTCCTATTGTGCCTATCAGGAACGAAGCCAGCAAGAGGTGCGTGATAAGTTATATTCTTTAGGCATGACTCCCGATCAAGTGGAACAGGGTGTTACCATCCTGATAACCGAAGGATTCGTGAACGAGGGTCGCTTTGCTGAGGCCTATGCAAGAGGAAAGCATCGTACAAAGCGTTGGGGGCGAATCAAAATTCGTATGGGTTTGAAAAGGCATGGGGTATCTGATGTGTGCATACGCAAGGCATTGGAGAACCTACCTGATGACGAGTATATCGCCACCCTGTTGAAGCTTTTGGAAGTGAAACGGAGAACCTTGGGAGGAAAGGACGATTTTAAATCCATGGAGGCACTACTAAGAGCTGGAATCAGTCATGGTTTCGAGCCGGAATTGGTTCGTGATTGCATGAAGATGGATGTGGATTAAAACCGATGTTTTCTAGTCTCAGATAAGGCGTTTTTTAGTAATTTAGTCACGCGTCACTTTCAAGCAGCATGACCCTCCGTTTTCAGCAAGTTCACGATTATATGATGACTCGTCTAGAGCGGGAATTGTCGCCTCGATTGCATTACCACAATGTGGATCATGTTCGAGATGTATTGAATGCTGCTATCCGTATAGGTAAATCAGAAGGCGTAGGTGACGAAGGCTTGGAGTTAATTGGTGTTGCTGCCGTTTTTCATGATTCAGGCTTTATTTTGGATGTAAAGGATCACGAAAGCACTGGATGTTTATTCGTTCGAGATTATCTGCCGTCTATTGATTTTTCGGAAAATGAGATCGAGTTGATTTGTGGGATGATCATGGCCACTCGGGTGCCTCAGCAGCCTATGAATGATTGGCAGATGATTTTGTGTGATGCGGATTTGGATTATCTCGGTCGCGATGACTTCTTCGATACCGGTAATAAGGTCTATAAGGAGTTGGTGGAATACGGACAAACCATCAATGATCGCGAATGGAATGAGATGCAGGTTCGCTTTTTGACGGAGCATCACTATTTTACCCAGACCTCCATAAACGACCGCAAACCGAAAAAGGATTTGCACTTGGAGCAAGTGAAAGCATTGTTGGTTTAGACCAACATGCCCTCAACGAAATACATTTCGATTTCTCCTTTATTCTTAGCGGCAACTTTGCCTCTTGAAATGCACTTGAATTTCTCCTTCACCAATTCATAGGTGGCTTCGCTGATATTCACTTTGCCAACAGCCCCACTGCTCTCCATTCGTGAAGCGGTATTTACCGTATCTCCCCAGATATCATATGCGAATTTTTTCGTTCCAACCACACCCGCCACAACCGGGCCCGAGTGTATACCCAGGCGCAATTCGAAATAGGGGAGATTCGATTTGATACGATTTTCTTTGTTGGTTTCAATGAAGGACTGCATCTCCAATGCGGCTTTCACCATCCGCTCTGCATGGTCTTCGCATGGAGTAGGGATGCCGCCGGCACACATATAACTGTCGCCGATGGTTTTGATTTTCTCCAACCCATGCTTGGTCACAATGCGATCAAACTCCGAATAACATTGGTTGATCTCCTCAACGAGTTCCTCCGCCGACAAAATTTCACTGGTCTGTGTGAAATTCTTGAAATCGGTAAAGAGCACTGATATGGAATCAAAACTTTTCGCCTTGGCACTTCCAGTGGCTTTCAATTCCTCAGCAGTTTCTTCCGGCAGGATGTTCAACAGCAGCTCATCGCTGCGCTTTTTCTCTTTAGAAATACGGTTGCGTTGAGATAAGAAAACTCCAGCGAAAAGCAGTACAATGGCAAAACCGCCGATGAAGCCGTTGCGGACCAGTTTTTG
>JBJTQS010000034.1:0-4611 GCA_046075765.1 Bacteroidota bacterium | reverse complement strand
GGTGGAGCTCCAGCCAATGGCGGAAGCATATCAATGGGTGTTAACATCAGCGAAACGGGTGGTGGAATATCTATGAATGTTTCCGGATTCGAAGGAAACGGCAATGTCAGTTCCCAGCATTCATCTGTTACCACAACCACTACAACCACTACTACTACATCAGCTCCTCCTCCTCCTCCCCCACCAGCACCACGCCCTGCGCCAATTGTTTATGTTCCTGGTTACTCCGGTCCAATCGGATGCCCAATGCCATTGCTGCCTAATGAATTTGAATCCTTAAAATCGTCCATCAATTCAAAGACCTTCGAGGATAGCAAGATGACTTTAGCGAAGCAAGCCACTGGTTCGGCCTGCCTTACCGCTCAGCAAGTTAAAGACATTATGCTTTTGTTCACTTTTGAAGATAACCGTTTGGAGTTCGCCAAATATGCATACGGTAGGACTTATGATTTGGGCAATTACTACAAGGTGAACGATGCTTTCACTTTTGAACTCACTATTGACGAATTGAACGAATATATCAATTCCAGAAGGTGATATCCAATCTGTTCAAAATAGCAGGCTTTTCGGGCGCAATAGCTGTAGTCCTAGGTGCCTTGGGTGCTCATGCTCTTAAGGAAGTATTAAGTCCCGAATTATTGGCCTCATTTGAAACAGGTGTCCGTTATCATTTAATACACTCCCTTCTGCTGCTGGTATTGGCAACAATGGTAAAATCCGAAACATACAATACCAAACGTCTGGTTTTGGCTTCAAAATTGCTGGTTGTAGGCATGGTGTTTTTCAGTGGATCGATTTATTTGTTGAGCACCAGACATTTGATGGGTGCCGACTTCTTAAAGGTCTTAGGTCCCATAACGCCTGTTGGTGGTATATTTCTGATTTCAGCCTGGTTCATGATTGCAATATCTTTTACACATAAAATTGATTAACAATTAGTTAAAAATATTCACATAAAGCTAAACATGAAAGCAATTATCATTTCCTCAATCTTGGTTTGTCTGGTTATACTGGGATGCGGATCAACACAGAATACCACTGCAAATGAATCTGCACCGGTAGTACCAAGAGACCCGGCTAAAGAGCGCGCAGAGACTGTTGAGGACGAACAGCAAGCAGCTATGAAATACAGATTGATTGTTTCATTTATTTCTATCGGAGAAGGTCCAGATTTCAACGCCAAAACAGGATTAGACCGCGTTATTGCTGATTGGGAAAAACAAAAGGGAAAAGCACTAAAGCAAGAACAATATCCTTGGGGTCGCGAGGGCGAAGTGGATTATTGTTTTCAATTATCTGAATTGAATAGTGCTGATCAACAGTCTTTTATCAATGATATCAAGGCCTCGATAGGAACCAGTAAACTAGTTCAAGTTTCTGAAAATCAACCCTGTATGCACAAGCGTTAAATCGAATTACCCTACAGGTCTATTTTGACTACCTTTGTGCAATCAAATAAAATCATCGAAAAATGAACGAATTCGGAATCAAGGCACCTGGAGCAACCATTGCCTCTTTGGGACTGAAAAACGTTTCTGCCGCATATTGGAATTTGGCTCCTTCGGAATTGATTGAAGAGACTATTCTTCGTGGCGAGGGCCAACTCACCGATACCGGTGCATTAGCCGTGGATACGGGTGAATTTACTGGTCGATCCCCAAAAGACAAATTCATCGTATGCGACAGTGAAACTGAGAATAATGTTTGGTGGGGCGATATCAATATCAAGTTCGAGCCTTCCAAGTTCGATCATCTTTATGGTAGAGTATCCGCCTACCTAACAGGGAGGGATGTTTATGTTCGCGATTGCTATGCATGTGCTGATCCAAAATACAGGATGAATGTACGTGTGGTAACCGAAATGCCTTGGCAAAACTTGTTTGCCAACAACCTATTTCTGCGTCCAACTCAAGAAGAAATCTTGGATTTCGTCCCTGAGTGGACTGTCATCTCTGCTCCAGGTTTCTTGGCTTCGCCAGAATTGGACGGAACTCGACAGCACAACTTTGCAGTTATAAACTTCACCAAGAAAATCATCTTGATTGGAGGCACCGGATATACCGGTGAAATCAAGAAGGGAATCTTCTCTGTTTTGAATTATGTGCTTCCACAGCACAGGAATGCCCTTTCCATGCACTGTTCGGCAAACGAGGGAGCTAAAGGAGATGTGGCTATTTTCTTTGGTCTGTCAGGTACCGGAAAGACCACGCTTTCAGCTGACCCTAACAGAGCGCTCATCGGAGACGATGAACATGGCTGGTCTGATGATTCTGTGTTCAATTTTGAAGGAGGTTGCTATGCCAAATGCATCAACTTGACCGCTGAGAAGGAGCCACAGATTTTCAACGCCATCAAATTCGGTTCCATGTTGGAAAACATCGACTTTTTCGAAGGAACCACTACTGTTGATTACGATAGCACTTCTAAAACTGAGAATACCCGTGTAGCATATCCTGTTAACTTTATAGAAAACGCCAAAGCACTCTCAACAGGAAAAGCTCCTGAAAATATCTTTTTCCTTACAGCTGATGCATTCGGTGTTTTGCCTCCTATTTCAAGGTTGGATTCAGGTCAGGCCATGTATCATTTCATTTCGGGTTATACAGCCAAAGTTGCAGGCACCGAGGTGGGTATTACCGAACCTACCACCACATTCTCTGCCTGCTTCGGCAAAGCATTCCTACCCCTCCACCCTGCTAAATATGCAGAACTACTTGGAAAAAAATTGAAGGAATCAGGAGCGAAGGTTTGGTTAGTGAACACAGGATGGTCTGGTGGATCTTACGGAATCGGTTCTCGTATCAAGCTTGCCTATACCCGTGCTTTGATTACAGCTGCTATTAATGGAGACTTGGATTCTGTTCAGTATGAAACCTTACCTGTATTCGGACTCAAATTCCCTACAGCTTGTCCAAACGTTCCCGCTGAGATACTTAATCCACGTCAGACTTGGGCCGAAAAATCAGCCTACGATGCAAAAGCGCAGGACTTGGCAGCAGCATTTGTAAAGAATTTCAATCAGTATGCCGAAGGAGCTTCTGCAGAGATAATTGAAGCTGGTCCGAAGGTTGCCATGATGGCATAAAAAACAAATCACAAGTCATTAATAAGAGGCCTCCATAAATGGGGGCCTTTTACTTTACTTTGATACCCTGGCAATTCCTTCCTCTGCTAAACGATATCCTGGTCGATTTACCAGAGCCATTTCATAATCCTTTTTTGCAGCATTGATGTTTCCCATGGATTCATAACAAAGTCCACGGTTCAGATAGGCCTCTGCATATTTTGTATCGACCTCTATGGCACGTGTAAAGTGTTTTACAGCTTCCGCATAAACTTTCAGATACACTTGATGCAAATATCCAAGGTTAAAATGCGCAGATTTATTCCTTGGATTAATCTTGATGATAGTGGTATAATCTTGAATTGCTTTGTCATATTCATCATGTTCCTGATACCATAAGCCACGCCCGTAAAGGGCTTCTTCACTGTTGGGACGTACTCTGATTGCATTGCTGAAATATCCTTCACAAATGGGGTCGTTTTTAAGTTGGAAAATCATTCCAAGCTGGTGGTATGCAGCATAAAAATCAGGGTTGGATTCTACTGCTGTCCTGAAATCACTTATAGCCCTATTGGTATCACCGTTTTCCTTGAAAATAAATCCACGCATCAGCAATGCGGTAGTGTCGGACTTATCTTTTGCTATTAGACGGTTCAAAATCTCCAATGACTCCGGATATCGTCTTACGATGAAATTCAGTTCGGCAAGGCGTAACGAAGCTTTATGGTTTTCAGGATCTATTGCAATTGCCCGCTCCAAAAACATCTTCGCATTGAAAGTTCTGTTAGCCGCCATTGACAAGTCGGCCATTGTAATATAGTATACTGATTTTGTTGAGTCTAAACTTAACACACCGCGCATGTCGGTCAGTGCTTCCTCATATCTCTTCAAATCTATGTACAACAAGGCTCTTGAATAGAGCAGTTCAGGGTTGGCTGGATCTTCCGATATTTTCTTATTGATAACATCCAAAGAAGTATCCGCTAAGGAAACAGAAATAGAATCTGTTTGGCTTTGAGATTCGGAATCGTTGCGACCCTGACAAGAAATTGCAACGACTACAACCAAAATAAGCCAATATTGAGACAAAAGATTGATCGGTTTTTTCATATCGTAAAGCTAATAAAAACAAAAGCCCGCCCGGAGGCAGACTCTTGTCCTATCATGATGAAAACGGGGTATTATTCTTCTGAGTCGCCAGGTTGAAAGGCGCGGATCTGGGTTTCGATTTCGTCGGCCAACTCGGGGTTATCTAAGAAAAGTTGCCTTACTGCCTCGCGGCCTTGTCCAAGCTTGGTTTCATTGTAGCTGAACCATGAGCCGCTTTTTTTGATGATTCCTCTATCAACGCCCAGGTCAACAATTTCGCCACAGCGTGAAACTCCCTCACCATAAAGGATATCGAATTCAGCGGTCCTGAATGGTGGTGCCACTTTGTTTTTAACTATTTTAACACGGGTCCTGTTACCAATGATGTTTTCGCCGTCCTTCAATTGACCAATCCTGCGGATGTCAAGTCGAACCGAAGCATAAAACTTCAATGCAGT
>JBJTQS010000033.1:0-6541 GCA_046075765.1 Bacteroidota bacterium | reverse complement strand
TATCCGTTTGGGCAATACAAATAAACAGCATTGTCGGAAATAGATATTTCTTCTCCGCTTTGTTTCTTTTCTTCTATTGTGTAGATGTCAATCTTTTGTGGTTTTGAAGATAAAAAAGTAACGTGTAAAAAAGTTGTGTCCTTGTCGCTATGGCTTAAAAACGGATTGCTGTCTATTATTTGTTTCAAGTTGTCAAAGGTCAAAACGATTACAGGAACGTCAAAACCAAAATCTTTTTCAATTTGCCGTGTTATTACTTGTGCAAGTTCGTCAGGTTTTACTTTGTTTCCTGTGAAAATAACATTCCCACTTTGCACATAAGTAGTAACACTATTAAATCCTAAATTTTCATACGACTTTCGTAAAGCGTCCATTTTAATGAGTTTTTGTCCGCTTACGTTAATTCCTCTTAGTATTGAAATGTATGTTGTCATTCGTGTCTTGTCTATTTTTTACTTGGTCGTCATACGGTTACTGCTAACGGTTTGCGGCTATGCCCAGTAGCCGTTTGCGGGCTTCGTCATTGTCCCCCGCTACAATTTTTTTGCGGGGCACTGCTGTTTCAATTTGCTCTTTCATAGGCTGTTGGGCATAGGTGCTGTTATAGGGCGTTTTTTATTATTTTCTTTTCAATTTTTTGCTCTGTCTTTAAGTAAATTGTCAAAATATATTGTCCATTGGGCAAGTCTGAAAAGTCAATATTCAATTCTTGTGTTGTTTTCATTAGTTTTCCAGTTATGTTGTACAATTCAATTTTTTTAATTGGTTGTTCAGATTTTATTGTCAATAAACTTGATGTTGGGTTAGGATATACTTCAATGTCGTTTTTGCTTGATAAATCGTCAATTGAGGAGTAAAGGATGTAATCACAGGCCACAGTTTGGAAACTTGTGTCAATTTGTGCGTCAGAATAACATCTGATTGGTCCACCTGCTTCTGGAATAATTACTGCTCTTGGAAAAAACCAGTCAAGTCCTCCAATTCTGTCCATAAAATAACCTCCATTGTAAAATTGATAATCGTCCAAAGCAATTGTTCCATATTTTTTTAGTGGTACGCCATCAATATTTGTGTATATAATTGTGTCTATTATAAATCGGTATGTAGTATCAGTCCATGCCAAAGTATCAGGTGAATCAAGTGTTATTGTGTCGCCAATATTTCTATTAAAAATGTATGTGGTCAAGAATCTTGATTTTGAAAAACTCCACATAAAGATTGTGTCGGATTGTTCATAAAGAAATATCGGGTCAAGTTGTAAAGTATCACCTGTATATCTGTAATAGGTCTGTGTTATTTTATGTGTTGTCTTTCCGTCAATTATAGTGTCTGATACACTTTCAAGATGTAAATACTCGCAATTCCCGGGACACATTCCCCCGGCATGCTCACTATAATACCATTGTGTTCCAATTGTTCCAAAAGTCTGCCCAAAAGTCAATATTGTACTAAGAGCAAAAATTATTGAAAGTGAAATTTTCTTTTTCATTGTGTTCGTCTTTTTTAAAATGCCCTATAACTTACTTATACACGCTAAAAATCTTCCTAATTTGTTCCAATAATGGAAATATTGGGCAGGTTTATTGAACTAATCAAATATATGTGATTCTTAATTAACTACCAAAGACTGAATTGTCGAAATGATCGTACTTATTACGCTATTGAATTGGCCTTGGGAGGTACTGCCAATGGCACTCTTCGCCCCTTCGACTTAGCTCAGGGTAAACCCTTCGACTTAGCTCAGGGTAAACCCTTCGACCCTTCGGCGGAGCTCAGGGCATCGCTGGTACTGGAACTGGAACCGCCGCCGCCATCCCCCTACTGGCACTACTACTGGTTCTCCTCCATCCACTTGTCACATGTCACATGTCACTGCTCCCGTCTACCGCCTCCCGCCACTGGTACTTCCTTCACTTCAGAATCGTAGATTTTTTGAAGGTTTGAATCGGATTGTTATTTTTGTAAAAGCAACCTAGCCGAACATGATACCGTTATACCGTTTCCGTATTTCCTTCGAAGACCATGATGATGTAAGTCGCGACATCGACATCCGCTCCGATCAAACATTCCAGGAGTTCCATGATGCCATTCACAAAGCCATTGGATTCGATGGAGCCAAGTCGGCCTCGTTTTTCATGAGCAACGACCTATGGAAAAAAGGTCAGGAAATCCGTTCCAACAACAGCGACCTATCCAAAGGAACCGGTTTCAAATTGATGGATGAAGCCCGACTCTGCGATTTTGTGGCCGACCCGCATCAAAAAATATATTACCTATTTGATCCAGCAACCCAATGGGCATTCCTCATCGAACTCGTTCGCATTCTTCCTGCTGGCGAAAAAGGGAAAGAATACCCACTCTGCGTAAAATCATCCGGCGAACCCCCTAAGCAATACCCGCTGGTTGACATCCCCAAAGGAGGCGTGCCCGACCCTGAAAACCTGGAAGAATCACTCTTTGCAGACCTGCTAATGGATGGTGAAGAAGATGGCGATGATTTGCCATCAGACGAACAAGAAGAAGAAGGTGATGAGTCATTAGGTGAGGGCGTTGACGAGGAAGAATACGATGACATTGAAGAGTCTTCCGACGAAGATTCCGAACGGGAATGAGGTAACCTTGACCAATCAACCGCTTTCGAAAAAATCGCTGGTCGTGGTGGGCGGACCAACCGCATCAGGCAAAACAGCCCTCGCCATTTCAATCGCCCAGCAATTAAGTGCCGAAATCGTTTCTGCCGATTCCAGACAGTTTTTCAAGGAACTGACCATCGGCACAGCCAAACCCGACAAACAAGAATTGTCGCTGGTGAAACACCATTTTATCGATAGCCATTCCGTTTCCGAAGACTTCAACGCATCCGATTACGGCGCTGCAGCAACCACCACCATCAACAAGCTTTTTGAAACCTCTAACCATGTGGTGATGGTGGGCGGATCAGGATTGTTCATAGATGCCGTTATTAAGGGATTTGACGAACTGCCGCCCTCCGATGAACAAGTACGAGCCGAGTTGCAAGAAAGGTTGTCTAACGAAGGCATTGAAGCGCTACAAGAGCAATTGAAACAACTCGATCCTGCATCCTACGAAAAAATCGACATTAAGAATCCCCGCAGGGTGTTAAGGGCATTGGAAGTGTGCATTGTTGCCAACCAACCCTACTCCACGCTCATCGGCAAAGAACGTAATCCGACAAACGACTGGAATACGGTCATGGTGGGCATAGAGCATCCTCGTGAAGAATTGTATCGGAGGATCGACGAGCGCACGGCCATCATGATAGCATCCGGATTGAAGGACGAAACCATATCCGTTCTCTCCTATCGCTCAAAAAACGCGTTGAGAACAGTAGGATACACCGAAATGTTCGAACACTTGGATGGGAAAATTGATTTGGAAGAAACGCAAAAGCTGATTGCGCAGCACACACGCAACTATGCTAAAAGGCAGATGACCTGGTTCAACCGTTACGATAACATGAATTGGCTACAACCGGGGTCCGTAAATCAAATGACTGATCGTGTTCTTGATTTGTTATAAGGCGCTATTGAGCTACCTCCCGAACGCCATGCTCCACTGCAAAGCGGCTACCCTCCAAAGCTAATTCGGTATTGGGAAAAACGGACTGCGCTTCCTGCAACAAAGGTTGCAAATCAGGATACCTGGCAGAGAAATGACCAATCAGCAACTTCTGCGCTCCAGCCTTCTTGGCCAATTGTGCAGCCTGTTTTGCGGTAGAGTGAAAAGTTGAAACGGCGCGCTCCAAATCACTGTGTAGAAAAGTGGATTCATGATATAGCAAATCAACTCCTTCTACCTCGGCAGCCAAATCCTCCTCGAAGATGGTATCTGAAAAGTATGCATACGATCGAGGCCGTGCAGGATCGAAAGTGATGTCACGATTGGGAATGATTCTACCTGTTCCGTCCCTGAAGTCGGCGCCCTTTTTAATGGAATCCAATTGATGTACGGGAATTGCATGCTCGCGTATCTTGTCGGGATTGATCCTTCGTAATCCCGGCTTCTCCCTGAAATGAAATCCCACACACGGAATACGATGATTCATCACCAATGTGCGAACCACGATTTCATCATCCTCATGAATGATATCGCCCGAATAATTTTTTATCGGATGAAAAATCAAATTGTATCGGAGTCGTGTTCGCGAAAGCCTCAACTGCAGCTCGATGATGTCCATCAATTCCTGTTGCCCGAACAAATGCAACTCCGTATTGCGTCCTTGTAGGTGCATGGTGGATAGCAAACCCATCAAACCCAGGTAATGGTCGCCATGCAAATGCGAAATGAAAATGTGATTTATTTTCCCGTGTCGAACTTTAAAGCGCGACATCTGCATCTGGGTACCCTCGCCGCAGTCCAATAAAAAAAACCGCTCGCGTACATTAAGTACCTGAGCGGTTGGATGACGATCTTGTGTTGGAGTAGCAGAGCTGCTACCCAGGATGGTTACTTCAAACGGCATTACTTTTTAGACACCACAAGCCTACGGGTCAATACGCTGTTTCCGTTGCGGATGGATACCAGATAAACACCTGATGATAGATTCGAAAGATCCAAGCGCTGACGGTTCAATCCGGCCACTGCGCGCACTGGACGAGCAATCATTTCTTTACCCAGGATATTGTAAACACCCAATTGGTAGGTTCCAGCTGATGGAGCAGTGAAATCCAAATCAGTGAAGTTGCTGGCAGGATTCGGCGACATGCCTACCCATCCGAAATCGTAAGCAACAGCACCACCAATTCCACTTGGTGTGTTTATGGTTATGCTGTAATAATCCAATGTGTCCACTTGATTAATAGGAAAGCCCAGGAAAGTGGCATTGGTGGTCAATATCACATTTACGAAATATACGCCGGCAGTGGTAGGCGTTCCAGAAACCAACATGCAGCCGTTAGAGCCGCCAGGGAAAATACCGTTGGCAGGCGTAGTGCTATAAGTGAGTCCGGGAGGAAGTCCGGTAACACCCGTTACCGTGATGTTGGAAATGGTGATGTTCGTTGGAGGAAGTCCGTTTATCGAAACAACCGTATCAACGGGAACCTTGGCTTGGATAACCTGGGTATATGGAGTACCTACGACTCCAGAACTAAGACCGGTTGCACTGTCTGGATAAATACCAGGTATGGTGATGGTGGGATCTGGTACGCATTGAGCGGATGCCAAGAGTGCTGTTCCAAAAACCAATACGGTGGATAGGAGTAGTTTTTTAATCATGTTTGTTGTTGTGTTTGTGTTGTGGTTATTCAGGTACGATGTTGGTAACGGCATGATCCAAATCCGGAGAGATGGATAACACTTGGTCGAGTTGACTGATGGTGATGAGTTTTCGAACACCATCGCTTAACCCGGTTACAATAAAATTACCGCCTGCGTTTCTGCAAACCCTGTTGCCCACCAATACGGCGCTCAAGCCCGATGAGTCGCAATACTGCGTGTCGGTCAGGTCCAGGATGATATTGCTATATCCCTCGTTGTTGATGATTAACAGCTCTGATTTCAATTCAGCTGAAATCAAGGTGTTCAATTTCTCCTCATGGAGTTTGATCAGGGCGTACTTGTCGTTTTTGTCGAGTGAATAGCGCATCGGTATCTTTTATAATGTTATCAAAATAATGAAAAAGAAATCGAATTGGCAAAACGGCGTCAATCTACTTGGCCTGCCAACAAATAAAGCACAGCCATGCGAACCGCAACTCCGTTCTCAACTTGCTGTAATATAATAGATTGTCCTGAATCTGCCGCGTCGCTCGATAATTCCACACCGCGGTTGATGGGACCGGGGTGCATCACCACGATTTCCTTATTCAGGCCTTCCAGGGTTTTTCGGGTGATGCCGTACATCATGGTATATTCCCGTAGCGAGGGGAAATATCGGATGTCTTGTCGCTCCATTTGAATGCGAAGCACATTGGCCACATCACACCAGTTCAAGGCCTTCATCAAGTCGTGCTCTACAATTACTCCGAGGTCGCGCACATGTCGCGGAATCAGGGTTACTGGACCACACACCATGACTTCAGCACCGAGTTTTTTCAAGCAGAATATATTGGACAAGGCCACACGCGAGTGCAGGATGTCTCCAATGATCACCACTTTCTTGCCAGCCACATCTCCGAGCTTCTCTCTGATAGAGAATGCGTCTAACAATGCCTGGGTTGGATGCTCGTGTGTGCCATCGCCGGCATTCACAATACGCGCCTTCACATGTTGCGAGAGGAAATGTGCAGAGCCCGGTTTGGGGTGACGCATCACCACCATATCCACCTTCATAGCAAGGATGTTGTTAACCGTATCAATCAGCGTTTCGCCTTTGCTCACGGATGACGAAGAGGCCGAGAAGTTCAACACATCCGCCGAAAGGCGTTTCTCCGCCAATTCAAACGACAAGCGCGTGCGGGTAGAGTTTTCGAAGAACAGATTGGCAATGGTCACATCCCTTAGGGACGGAACCTTCTTGATTGGCCTGTTGATGACATCCTTGAAATTATCAGCAGTGGAAAAAACCAAATGGATATCA
>JBJTQS010000032.1:0-3855 GCA_046075765.1 Bacteroidota bacterium | reverse complement strand
TCAATTGGCAAAAAATACACTATTGCCTAAAATATTGCATTGAACTTCAAAAAAAGTTCAATATGAACTTGTTATTTTGATTGCCGTCACCGCAGCCTCAACACCTTTGTTTCCATGTTTGCCTCCGGAGCGGTCCTTGGCTTGTTCCATGTTATCGGTGGTAAGAACTCCGAATATAAAAGGCGCGGCATGTGTGGCCGACAACTGCGCCAAACCATTGGCAACTGCATTGCAGATGAAATCAAAATGGCGGGTTTCACCTTGTATCACACATCCCAGACAAATCACCACATCGGGTTGATGTTTTTTGAACGCCATAGCGCCTCCGGCAACCAACTCAAAGCTTCCAGGGACATAATGCGTGTAAATATCCTGTTCGGAAACTCCGTGTGATTTCAACGTTTCAAGAGCACCCGCCAAAAGGGCAAAAGTGATTTCTGAATTCCATTCAGCCGTTACAATAGCGAATCGCTTGCCCACCACATTGGGCAGGTCGGCAGAAGAATAGGAGGAAAGGTTCTGATGTGCGGATGACATCCGAAAAATCAACCAGCCTGAGACTTGTTGCTAGCACGAACAATATATCGTTCGATTTCGCGAGCCTCTGTACTTTTTGGATAGTCTTTCTTGATGCGCTCGTATGTCTCAACCGCAGATTTGAAGTCGTTGTTCATCTCCTGAACAAAACCAACCTTCATCAGAAAGTAAGGAGCGGTGAACATGTTGTTGTCATAGTCGACCGCCATACGGTAGTATTTAAGCGCATCTTCATTCTGCTTAAGTTCCAAATGGGCATCTCCGATACCGCCGTAAGCCAATGCGCCGGTGATATCATCTTCCGCATCGTAGTTGCTCAAATATTCAATGGCATTGTTCCAATCACCTTTATGCAAGTAACAAAGGCCCGCGTAATAGTTGGCTAGATTGCCAGACTTGGTAGATCCATATTCATCGATGATTCCGATGAATCCCATGAAAGAGCCATCTCCGTTCAGCGCCTTGTCCAATGAGTCAGCCTTGAAATAACCCTCAGCGGTGAACATTTCGATAGAAGCTTCATCGTTGGCAGGTTCTACAATGAACTTTTGGTAGGAGAAATAACCCATAACCAACACCACGATAGCACCGATGATAATGGTTAAGCTTTTTTTGTTTTCCTGCAAGTACCCTTCAGCTTTGCTGACGCTTTGACCTATGTCAATGCCTGAATCGGGTTGGTTGTTGTTGGTTTCAGCCATAACGGAAACGAATCTAATTTAAGGCTGCAAAGTTAATCATTTTAAGGGCATTAGCAAGAAAAATCCACTTCAATACAGCTTTATCCACTAACCATCATAATTGACTGCAAATGAGCCTTTAAGTTTTTACCTTTGTTGTTCTGAAAAGCAAGCTATGACCTTAATAACTTCCATTTCCGGCATCAGGGGAACCATCGGTGGAAAACCCGGCCAAGGCCTAACCCCCTTGGACGTGGTAAAATACACCGCAGCCTACGGGATATGGATTCAAAAAGGTTCGAAATCAAACCATAAGTGCTCGGTTGTCATTGGTCGTGATGCGCGTCTTTCCGGCCCCATGGTGCAACAATTGGTTGCTGGCACATTGGTGGGCTTGGGTATTGATGTTATCGATGTCGGACTCTCTACGACTCCAACCGTTGAAATGGCGGTAACACACCACAAGGCCGATGGTGGAATCATACTTACCGCCAGTCACAATCCTATACAATGGAATGCGCTAAAACTATTGAACAACAAAGGCGAGTTTCTCAGCGGTGCTGATGGAGAGAAAGTATTAGCACTTGCCAACTCATCCGATTTCGAATTTGCCCAAGTTGAACACCTTGGTAAAACCATGTTTGACCCCATGGCAATCGAGCGTCACATTGATGCCATCGTTTCAAACAGCTTGGTGGATGTTAATGCCATACAATCGAAGAATTTTAAAGTGGTGTTGGACGCTGTTAACAGCAGTGGTGGCGTGGCCATCCCAAAACTGTTAAAGGCTCTCGGAGTTGATCATACCATTGAACTTTACTGCGATCCTACCGGTCACTTCCCTCATAATCCAGAGCCGCTGCCAGAACATCTAACAGCACTATCCGAATCTGTTGTTTCCAACAAAGCCGACCTTGGCATTGTGGTTGATCCAGATGTGGATCGATTGGCTTTGGTAAATGAAGATGGCTCTATGTTTGGAGAAGAATATACCTTGGTAGCAGTGGCCGATCATGTGTTGAAATATCGCAAAGGTGATACGGTTTCGAATATGTCATCCACTCGAGCTTTGCGCGATGTTACCGAAGCTGCAGGTGGCAAGCATCATGCATCCGCAGTTGGAGAGGTGAATGTGGTGGCCATGATGAAATCCGTGAACGCTCCGATAGGTGGCGAAGGCAATGGTGGAGTGATTTACCCTGAGCTTCACTACGGCCGTGATGCACTTGCAGGCATCGCACTTTTTCTGACGCATTTGGCTAAGTCAGGACTTACATGCAAAAAACTCCGAGCATCTTACCCGGATTATTTCATATCTAAAAACAAAATAGAATTGACACCTGATTTGGATGTGGACAGTGTTCTTGCATCTATCAAGGAAAAATATGCTCATCAGCCCATCAACGATTTGGATGGAGTGAAAATTGAGTTCGGAAATGAATGGGTTCACTTACGCAAGTCAAACACCGAACCCATTATCCGCATCTACTCAGAAAGCCAATCGGAAGCAACAGCAAACGAATTGGCCAAGAGAATCATGAACGACATTCAATCATTGACATTGTCAAAATCCCATTGATCTAGCCATGAAAGTTTATTTCGATAATGCGGCCACAACCCCGATGCATCCTGAGGTGCTTGAGGCCATGATTCCCGTATTAAGTGCCCAATTTGGTAATCCTTCATCTATACATGCTTTCGGAAGGGAGACTCGTGCGCTTATCGAAAACGCCAGGAAAACAGTTGCCAAGCTTTTGAATGCAGCACCCGCTGAAATATTTTTCACTTCTGGCGGTACCGAGGCCGATAACATGGCGATCCGTCGTGCCATTCACGACAAAGGCATCAAACATGCCATCAGCGCCGCCACAGAGCATCATGCCGTTTCGCATACTCTTGAAGAGCTGGAAAAGGAGGGAAGCATCCAACTGCATAACTTGGATGTGGATGCGCAAGGGCACATCGATATGGCTCAATTGGAATCATTGCTTCAAGCGTATCCTGGTTCTTTTGTGTCCTTGATGCATGCTAATAATGAAACAGGTACTGTTATCGACATTGCCAAGGTTGGTGCTTTGTGCAAACAATACGGTGCGATTTTCCACTCTGATACGGTACAAACCATGGCGCACTTCCGCTATGATTTGGCTGCCATGCATGTTGATATGATCACGGGTGCCGCTCACAAATTCCATGGACCCAAAGGCATTGGTTTTTTGTATCTGAGTAGCAGATTGAAAATTACTCCGTTCATCACCGGCGGCACTCAGGAGCGTAACATGCGAGGTGGTACAGAGAATGTTTATGGTATTGTGGGTTTAGCTAAGGCGATGGAGATTGCATACCGAGATCTGGATCATGATATGGCCCATGTAACCTCCATCAAAAATAAGATGATGTCTATGCTCGAGGACGAGATCCCGGGCGTGCAATTCAACGGAGATACCAGTGAAGGCAATCTCTACACAGTTTTGAATGTGTCTTTCCCTCCATCCGATCTGGCCGAAACACTGTTGTTTAGTTTGGATATAAACGGCATCGCTGCATCTGGTGGGAGCGCTTGTTCATCTGGAAGCAACGTAGGATCGCATGTGCTTCGTGCAATGAAGGTTGATACATCCCGTCCTTCGGTTCGTTT
>JBJTQS010000031.1:0-3579 GCA_046075765.1 Bacteroidota bacterium | reverse complement strand
CTCCTGAGTCGCCAGGCTGAAAGGCGCGGATTTGGGTCTCGATTTCGTCGGCCAACTCGGGGTTGTCCAAGAAGAGTTGCCTTACTGATTCACGTCCTTGTCCAAGCTTGGTTTCATTGTAGCTAAACCATGAACCGCTCTTTTTGATGATTCCTCTGTCAACACCCAGGTCAACGATTTCTCCACAACGGGAAATACCCTCGCCGTACAGGATATCGAATTCTGCTGTTCTGAATGGAGGCGCAACTTTGTTCTTAACGATTTTAACACGGGTTCTGTTACCTATGATATTTTCGCCGTCTTTCAACTGACCAATACGGCGGATGTCAAGTCGTACCGAAGCATAAAACTTCAAGGCATTACCACCGGTGGTGGTTTCAGGATTTCCGAACATCACTCCTATTTTTTCACGTAGCTGGTTGATGAAAATGCAGCAGCAGCCAGTTCTACTGATAGTTGCAGTCAGTTTACGAAGCGCTTGTGACATCAATCGAGCCTGTAAGCCCATTTTAGAATCTCCCATTTCACCTTCAATCTCGCTTTTAGGTGTAAGGGCTGCTACAGAGTCAATTACAATGATATCGATGGCACCTGACCGAATCAGGTTATCAGCGATTTCCAATGCTTGCTCACCGTTGTCGGGTTGGGATATGAGCAGGTTTTCGATGTCTACGCCCAACTTTTGAGCATAATAACGGTCGAAGGCATGCTCTGCATCAATGAAGGCTGCGATACCGCCTTGTTTTTGTGCTTCGGCGATTGCGTGTATAGCCACCGTGGTTTTACCAGATGATTCGGGGCCATAAATTTCAATGACTCTGCCTTTAGGAAAGCCACCAATACCCAGGGCTGTGTCCAAGGAAATGGAGCCTGTTGAAATTGCTTCAACTGCTTCCACTGGGCTGTCCCCCATCCTCATGATGGTACCTTTTCCATAGGATTTTTCAAGTTTGTCGATTGCAAGTTGAAGCACCTTCAACTTCTCTTTACTTACTGTTTCTGCGTTTGACATGTTATTTGGTTTTAGTTTTATCAAGTTTAGACGTCGACTTTCGACATCACAAAAGTGACCATAAGAAGCTCCCAAGTCAAGTAAAAAAGGCAAAACTTATCAACAAAATGATAGCTAAACTATCGCAATAATGATTGTATTAATATCATTTTGGCAATGCACTATTTATGCCTATAAACTTGAATACCACAAAATTACATCCAAATAAATTGCAAAAACCCCTAAAATAGGAAGCGACAACAAGTCATTCGTAAACGAACCAAAATGCCGAGTTAAGGTGTTGTTTTGAGTACTTGAATTCTCACGAATTAAAAGTATCCACGGATAAAAATGGTGTTTTGCATGTAAAAAGCATTGACTTCGTAATCAAAATCTGGCAATCCAGGATAACGGGTTGTTTCCTCGTAATTGGCACCTCTGACTCCAACCTCTGCACCTAAGCCTATATGCTTATTAAAGAGGTGTTCAAATGCAAAAGCCGGTCCATAGGACAGACGATTGATCTCTGAATCTATATTTTGACCAAAGTCAGTTTTGGCCTCAGCTTTGCCTGACAGATACTCAAATCGAAAGCCCCCCATTAATAAGGATGAATCGAATCTTTTTGTGTAGAACAACCCGATTCCAGCAGAAAACATGTTCATGTGCTCTTTATCCGTTTTAAAGTCCATGTTCGATAAGCCAAATGTTAATTCGGAACGTAGATCGGGGTTTGCATTAAACACAAAATTGATTCCCGTAATTGGCATAACTGCTGCACTACCGGAAATAGATGTCATATCGAAAGGACTATAAGCTACTCCAATGCCGAATTTCCGAAAGGCGGCATCTTGGGCCGAAACATTATAAATGGAAGGAAAGGCTAAAACCGTGAGGATGGCCATCGAGCGGATCATTTTGTTCATGGTGTTGGTTTTTTTGATTTGAACCACAAACATATCTGATGACCTTACCGAACAATAGTGACGACGGTCAGATTAAATATAGGATTTAAATCACAAATCGTTATTTCAGATTTATCATTCTGAAAAGCTCTTCGCGCGTAGATTCGTTCAAGAATTTGCCGGAGTATTCAGCAGTGATGGTTGAGGAAGAAATGTCACCCACACCACGAGAGCACACGCAATGATGAACAGCATCGATAATAACAGCAACATCTTCTGTATTCAGTATCCGCTTCAGCTCACGCATGATTTGCACGGTAAGACGCTCTTGAACCTGAGGCCGCCTTGCATAATAATCAACCAATCTGTTGAGTTTGGATAAACCAATCACTTGACCATTTGAGAAGTAGGCAACATGTGCCTTTCCATAAACCGGCACAAAGTGATGCTCACAATTTGAAAACACGGTTATATTACGTTCGAGGAGCATCTTACCATAATTGTATTTATTGTCAAAAAGCGTAACGCTTGGTTTGTTGGCCGGATTCAGTCCTTTGAATAGTTCTGTAACATACATTTTAGCCACTCTTGCTGGGGTATCCTTCAAACTATCATCGGTAAGATCCAAACCGAGCACATTCATGATATCCCTAAACGAGTTTTCAATTCTCTGGATCTTTTCGCGATCATTAAACTCGAAGGCATCCTTCCTTAAAGGTGTATCATAGAAATCACTATTTAACTCATTTTCAATATTTTCAGCAACTTTTTCAATACGCAGTGGCATAATTTTTATCGGATTAAAGGGTTTTTCATCATCATAAACTGATTTTATGAGCCTTTTGTTTAACTTTTTGTGATTTATATTAAACTTTTCAAGCTGAAAATGAGATGATTATTCATTTTGTTTACTTTTTGTTACTATTTTCTTACACAATAGTGTTGCATGAATGGTTTTTGACTTTATATTTGTGGAAGTATTAAACCTTAAAAACTAAACAAAATGACACAAGTAGAATTCAACCATGCAGTACAATGCCAATACAAGCCATTGCGCGGATATGCCATGAAGCTTGTGAGAGATGTAGAGGATGCCAATGATCTTGTACAGGAAACCATGCTAAAGGCGTTCAGGAACAAAGACAAATTTGCTGAGGGCACCAACCTCAAAGGATGGCTCTACACCATGATGAAAAACATTTTCATCAACAACTACCGTAGAATGGTTAACAGTAATATATTCTCGGATGATACCGAAAACCAATACTACATCAACTCTTCGTCGAACACTACCAGAAACGACGCTGAAAGGGAATTAGCTATGGAAGATATCAATAAAGCATTAGCCAGACTTTCTGAGAATTTAAGGAAACCCTTTTTAATGAGTTTTCAAGGCTATAAATATGAGGAAATTGCCAAGCATCTTGCCATTCCATTGGGGACAGTAAAAATCAGAATCCACAACGCCCGTCACAAGCTTCAAGATTCTCTCGCCAATTACGGAGTAGATTACGGTTTAAAGGCCTAAACAACCCAATAAGGCATTATTTTGAGTCTGTCTCATCAATATCAAACTCAGGGTCATCCATGTCTATCACCCTGTAATCTGATAAAAAAGTCAATGTGATGTTATGATTCTCGGCACCACCGTTTAGTAGCTTTTTGAACTCAAATGGTCTTCCG
>JBJTQS010000030.1:0-6801 GCA_046075765.1 Bacteroidota bacterium | reverse complement strand
TACTGCTTCCCGCTACTGCCTCCTGCTACTGCCTCCTGCTACTGCCTCCTGCTACTGCCTCCTGCTACTGCCTCCCGCCTTCCGCTTCAACTTCCCCCCAACACCTCCATTATCCTCTGCGTTGCTCCGGCGTTTTGTTTTACATGTTCGGTGTTGATGGTTTTGATTCGCTCGCGAATTGATTGGCTGCTGAGGAGTTCAGTAACCTTTTGTTGTAGTGAAAGGGAGTTGTGTATGCTAAAAGCACCTCCGGCTTTGATCAGCTCCACTGCTTCACGAAATCGATGGTAATTGGGTCCAAACAAAACGGGTGGTCCGAAAACGGTTGCCTCCAAAATATTATGAATACCAGCACCAAACCCTCCACCCACATAGGCAATGTCTGCATACTGATAAAGGTGGGAGAGTAATCCCACAGAGTCAACCACTACACAAGATGCGTTTGTTTGCGTTTGATTCCACTTTGAAGAAGCAACGGATTTGTCTCCAAACAAACTCAGTGTTCTTTGTATGCCTGCTTGCGAGATTTCATGCGGCACTATAATGATTTTTAATTCATCGGATTTGTATTGGAGTAATTCACAAAGTAGAATTTCATCCTTCGGCCAGGTGCTTCCCGCCACCAGTACGACACTCCCGTGGGTCCATTTTTCGAATGCGGTTAGTCCTTCGGCATTTTCGGCATTTGCAACCACTCGGTCGTAGCGCGTATCCCCGGCAAGGGTCACATTCGAAAATCCTATTCTAGCAAGCAGTTGCAAGGAGTTCTCATCTTGAACGAAAAATCGGGTTACACAATGCAGCATTTTACGCTGCAATGCGCCATACCATTTGAAGAAAACATGTCCTTCCCTGAAAATAGCAGACACCAAATAAGTTGATATCCCTCGGGATTTCAATTCGTGCAAATAAAAATACCAGTACTCGTATTTTACAAAAAACGCTACTTCAGGTTTGATGATGGAAATGAAATCGTGTGCGTTTTTAGGGTTGTCAATCGGCAGGTAGCAAACCACATCCGCGTCAGCGAAATCCTTGCGCACCTCGTAACCAGAAGGAGAAAAGAATGTCAAAACCAATCGGCGGTTTGGAAAAACTTCGCGTATGCGCTCAATTACGGGACGACCTTGTTCGAATTCTCCCAGAGAAGCGCAATGGAACCAAACAGATGGAGTGGAATCTGCAGCAGGAATTTTCTCTGACAATTTCGCGCGCCAATCTTGTCGGCCTACAACAAACAGCTTGGCTTTTTCTTTGAATAGTGAGGCAATACGGATGCCGATATCGTATCCGCCAATGGCTATCCTATAAATCAATAAAAGCATCAGTAATAATAAAACGCCTTCGGCTTTTTCTTATAGAGCGGCATCGTCCATCCAAGCTTGAATCCATACATTAGATCAAGTCGCTTTCCTCGCTCTATATCGGGGTTGTCGAACACATAGTCGCGGCGAAGCTCTGTGAACCCTTGAATGAATTCGAACCCACCATAAAAGTTAGTCAACTGTCTGTTGCTGAAAAACACAAATCCGATGAATTCTTGGAGTCTGAATCCATTGGTTAATCGGTCGTATCCCTTTTTGTAATCATCGCGCAAAGCTGGAACTGTGTTGCCGATATCTTCTATCCTGATTTTATGTTGCATGAATCCAGGACTCACCAACAACATGATGCCACTGTTTGGGTTCGGTTTTTTGAACGAGAAAATCTTTCCTACGGTGGCTCCGATGTGGTAGCCTCTTTCAAACAATCTAATCTCGGCATAAAGTCCGTCCAATCCGATTATTTGCTGGTCGGGTGTGTATAGGTCCGACAGCAATTCCGGCTCCTTGATGTTGTCACCAAAGATGAAGCCTGTGGATATACCATAGAGGAAATTGTGCTTGTCTTTGTACAGTACTTCGCCCCCTAACATACTGTTGGAGCCGAACCGTTTGGCTAAATCTCCCCCTGGCTGGTAGAAGCCAAATGCCACATTGAAAAATGGGAATCGGATGACCGTATCTCGCACGCCGCTTTGTGCATAGGCTTGAAAACCAATCACTAATAAAAGAAATGAGAGCAGTCCCGATTTTCTAATTCGCATGTCAGACTAAGGTCTTTTGAATGCCGAAAATTAGTCATTTTAATAGCTGCAACATATTGGAGAGTTTTATATGCTTGTTATTCAGATGATTATGAGTATTTCTGATTGGATTTTAACTTAATCACCAACCAGTCCATCAGCCATCAATAGTTTTTGATTTACAAGGAGTTTGAGCTCTTTTTAAGGTGGTCACTTGGCTCGAATCAATATCTTTGCACCCCAATAGAATTCAATGCAAAAACTAGCCATGGTCGACTTGCTCGGCCAATATCAAAAAATCAAGTCTGAAATCGACAAAGCCGTACTTGATGTTATCGCTTCTTCAGCATACATCAACGGTCCTGAAGTGAAGTCTTTTCAAAAAGAATTGGAGGATTATCTTCATTGCAAGCATGTGATTCCGTGCGCCAATGGAACCGATGCCTTGCAGATTGCCATGATGGCTTTGAAGTTGGAGCCGGGTGATGAAGTGATTACTGCCGATTTCACTTACGCCGCTACGGCCGAGGTTATTGGCCTTCTGAGGCTAACTCCCGTTTTGGTTGATGTGCTGCCTGATACATTCACCATTGACCCAGATGCATTGGAGAAGGCCATTACTCCAAAAACCAAAGCCATTGTTCCGGTTCATCTTTTCGGTCAATGCGCCCAAATGGAGCGTGTGATGGAGATTGCACGCAAACATAATCTTTATGTGATTGAGGATACTGCGCAAGCCATAGGAGCAGATTACCATTTCAGCGATGGCACATCTCACAAGGCTGGCACTATAGGGACAATAGGTTGCACATCCTTCTTTCCATCTAAAAACCTGGGTTGCTATGGTGATGGCGGAGCGATTTTCACGAATGATGATGAGTTGGCGGCACGCATACGCATGATTGCCAACCACGGTCAAAGTGTGCAATACTACCACGATGAAATAGGTGTCAATTCTCGTCTCGATAGCCTTCAGGCTGCAGTGCTTCGCATCAAGTTGCGCCATTTGGATGAGTATGCAGCAGCGCGCAATCTTGCAGCAGCTTATTATGATACAGCATTCTCCGGTCACTCCGCAGTTACCATCCCCGCAAGGGAGAAAAGCTCTACCCATGTATTTCACCAATATACCTTGGTATTACATGGTAAGGATCGAAATGCGATGAAGGATTTTTTAGCGAGCAAGGGAGTGCCTGCTATGATTTACTATCCCGTTCCCTTACATCTGCAAAAGGCTTACACCGATCCCAGATACCGTGAAGGCGACTTCCCGATTACTGAGCGATTGTGTGCGAATGTGATTTCATTGCCCATGCATACCGAGATGAATGATGAGCAGCTTGCCTACATCACCTCATGTGTACTTGAATTCCTGAACAGTTAAAAATATTTTGAACGCCACCCTATGAACATCGCTGTTGTTGGTACTGGATATGTTGGATTGGTAACCGGAACTTGTTTTGCCGAAATGGGCAATCAAGTAGTTTGTGTTGACATCGACGCTCAAAAGGTCGAGGCCATGAAACAAGGTCGCATTCCGATCTATGAGCCACACCTCGATGTGCTATTCGAGCGGAACATAAAACAAGGCAGACTCAGTTTCACAACTGATTTGGAGTCGGCCGTAAAGCCTGCACAAATTATTTTCCTAGCATTGCCCACTCCTCCTGGTGAGGATGGCTCTGCTGATTTGAGCTATGTGTTGGGTGTTGCTTCCAAGTTGGGAGGCATCATCGATTCCTATAAAGTTGTGGTGAACAAAAGCACCGTGCCTGTAGGAACTGCAGAAAAAGTCAGTAATGCCATTGCCGCCACTTGCAAGTCTGAATTCGATGTGGTTTCCAATCCCGAGTTTTTGCGCGAGGGATTTGCCGTGGATGATTTCATGAAGCCTGATCGAGTGGTTATAGGTACCGACTCCGAGAAGGCCCGCAAATTGATGGGAGATCTGTATGCACCGTTTGTGAGACAAGGCAATCCAATTTACATGATGGATGCCCGTTCATCTGAACTTACCAAATACGCTGCTAACGCATTTTTGGCTACCAAGATCACTTTCATGAATGAAATCGCCAATCTGTGCGAACGCACCGGCGCGAATGTGGATATGGTTCGTATTGGAATCGGTTCGGATGATCGCATCGGTAAGCGTTTTTTATTCGCAGGCATCGGATACGGTGGAAGTTGTTTTCCAAAAGATGTGCAAGCACTGGCTAAAACAGCAGATGAATACGGATATGATTTCAGAGTGTTGGATTCCGTGATGCAGGTGAATGCCACGCAGCGTACCATCATCTTCGATAAGATCATGAACTTCTTCGGAAACGACATTCGCGGTAAGCGCATTGCGGTTTGGGGCCTTGCATTCAAACCTGATACCGATGATATTCGCGAGGCGCCTGCGTTGTTCCTCATCGAAAAGCTATTGGCTGCTGGAGCAACAGTTTCAGTGTTCGATCCCGAAGCCATGCACAATGTTCAAAAATCATTCGGAGATCGCATCCATTATGCAGCCGACCAATATGAAGCGCTAAAGGATTCAGACGCGCTGTTGATTGCCACCGAATGGGCCGTTTTCCGCACACCCGACTTCGAACGCATGTCTGCTTTAATGAAATCCAAATCTGTTTTCGACGGACGGAATCTTTACGATCCTCAAAAGATGCAGCAGATGGGATACCACTATGACAGCATCGGCCGACCAGTTCTCAATTGATTCAAGACATGACTGAAACAAGAAAAAAAAGAATACTAATAACAGGAGCAGCTGGCTTCCTCGGCTCCCACTTGTGTGATCGTTTCATTCGTGAAGGATACAAGGTGGTAGGTATGGACAATCTGATTACAGGTGATTTGGTGAACATCCAGCATCTTTTCAAATTGGAGGATTTCGAGTTCTACCATCACGATGTGAGCAAATTCGTTTTTGTGCCTGGAGAGCTCGATTACATCTTGCATTTTGCGTCTCCTGCCAGTCCGATAGATTATCTGAAAATCCCAATTCAAACATTGAAGGTGGGCTCATTGGGCACGCACAATCTGCTTGGTTTGGCCCGAGTGAAAAAGGCTCGTATACTGGTTGCATCCACTTCTGAAGTTTATGGCGACCCCACTGTGCATCCGCAAACTGAAGATTACTGGGGGAATGTGAATCCCGTTGGTCCGCGTGGTGTTTACGACGAAGCAAAACGTTTCCAAGAAGCCATCACCATGGCCTATCACACTTATCATGGATTGGAGACCAGGATCGTCCGTATTTTCAATACCTATGGTCCTCGTATGCGCCTGAACGACGGTAGGGTTTTGCCTGCTTTCATCGGACAGGCACTGCGTGGAGAGGATCTCACTGTTTTCGGTGATGGAACTCAAACAAGATCGTTCTGCTATGTAGATGACTTGGTTGAAGGAATCTACCGTTTGTTGATGAGCGACTATGTTTATCCGGTTAATATTGGTAATCCTTCCGAAATCACCATTCGTGAATTCGGTGAAGAGATTCTAAAGCTTACCGGTTCTGATGTTAAAATGATAATGAAGCCACTTCCGCAGGATGATCCCAAGCAACGCCGTCCGGATATAACCAAAGCCAAGGAGTTGTTGGGTTGGGAGCCTAAGGTTGATCGTGCCGAAGGACTTCGTCGCACTTATGAATATTTCAAGAGTCTTCCCAAAGACGAGTTGTATAAAACCGCATACCGATTCAGCTGATGTCAAACACAGAATATTTCGTGCATGAGTCATCCTATGTAGATGAAGGCTGCGTAATCGGCAAGGGAACGCGTGTTTGGCACTTCTCTCACATCATGCCTGGCTGCACCATTGGTGCCGATTGCAATATCGGCCAGAATGTGGTCATATCACCTGGAGTGGTTTTGGGCAACAATGTCAAGATTCAGAACAATGTTTCCGTTTACACGGGCGTGAAATGTGAGGATGATGTGTTTCTCGGCCCAAGCATGGTGTTTACCAATGTAACAAATCCTAGAAGCGCGGTGAATCGTCGCGGTGAGTATAAAGAGACCTTAGTAGGCAAAGGAGCTACCATAGGGGCCAATGCCACTATCGTATGTGGACATAACATCGGTGCTTATGCTTTCATAGGAGCTGGATCTGTGGTTACCAAAAACGTTCCTGATTTCGCCTTGGTGATTGGCAATCCAGCGAGGCAATCTGGTTGGATGAGCCGCTACGGTCACAAGCTTTCGTTTGATGGCCATGGAGTGGCGGTCTGTCCCGAGAGTGGAGAAAAATATTTGTTGGAAAACGGCCGGGTGTCGATTATCAATTCATAGTATGTCAGTAAAAATACGATTTGCAATCATAGGATTCGGACACATCGGCAAGCGTCATGCTGAAATGGTAAGACGTGATCCCGATGCCGAGTTGGTTGCAGTGTGTGATATCAACCATCAGGATACATCCTCATTGGATGTGCCTTTTTTCAATTCTGCTGAAGAAATGTTGGATTCGGGTTTGGAATTCGACGTGGTGAATATTTGTACTCCCAATGGATTGCATGCCGTGCATGCTATGATGGCGATACAGCACGGAAAGCATGTGGTGGTGGAGAAGCCTATGGCCCTGCACAAATCCGATTGCGAACGATTGATACATGCGGGTCTTGCCAAAGGTGTCAATATATTTTGTGTGATGCAGAACCGCTACTCACCTCCTGCCAAATGGCTGAAAGAGATTGTGGATAGTGGCAGGTTGGGCGACACGTACATGGTGCAATT
>JBJTQS010000029.1:0-5086 GCA_046075765.1 Bacteroidota bacterium | reverse complement strand
TCGTGTTCGGCGCCCGCTCGTGCGATGGTGATCCCGCGCTGCCGGGGGCGTGCGCTGCGCATCTGGCGCTGGGTGGCTGGGGCACGACCCGAACCGGGAGCGACGGCGAGCCGATCCATACCGTGCATTAAAGAACTGGCTTGCATTATTTGCCATTTGCCTTTTACCGACTCAATCCTTCGGCCAAGTTGTCATCAGCCAGGTTTACCCTGGAGGCGGTGGAACTACTGGAACCTACCAAAAAGATTATGTGGAGATTTACAATAGAGGTTGCTCGTCAGTAAACATAGGTGGATGGGCTATCGAATATGGTTCAGCGACTGGAACCTGGGGGCCCACTTCAGCAAGTATATTTTCTTTCCCAACTAATACAATCATCCCATCAGGGAAATACATTCTAGTAGCATTAGGGGCTGTAGGTACTGGAGGAGCCGTTCTTCCTGTTACTGCAGATTTTTCAACCACAAACATAAATATGGGTGCTACAGCAGGAAAAGTAGCTTTGTTCAATGCGACCAACAGCAATTTGGCCTGTGGATCTGAGATTGCAGGAACCTTGGTAGATAAGGTTGCCTGGGGCACTTCAAATTGTGCCGAAGGGACTGCTATTACCGGTAGTTTTTCAACCAATGTTATGGTTCGTAAAAACGACGGTCAAACGGACTCTAACAATAACTCAGGTGACTTCACTGTAACTGCAACCAGCGCTGCCCCTCCAAGGAATTCCAGCTCACCGGCAAATCCTCTTTTGCCTTGTGGCACTCCCCTCTCAGCTTCATCCACTGCCGGCACCATCGCCTGTTTTGGAGGAACCACATCGGTAACCGTTTCAGCAACGGGTGGAACATCTCCTTATACGGGTACGGGAACATTCACCGTAAGCGCTGGTACTTATAATTACACCGTAACCGATAACGCCGGAGCTACCGCCACCACTTCCATCACCGTAACACAACCTTCTGCAATTTCTTCAAGCTCGTCGGCAACAGCCTGTAACTCGTATTCATGGAATGGCAACACATACACGACCAGCGGCAGTTATTCATACAATACCACTGCTTCTAACGGATGTGATTCCACAGCCAATTTGGCATTGACCATCAATAGCGCAACTACTTCTAGCACCTCCATCACCTCACAAGGTCCTTATACATGGAACGGAACAACATACAGCGCCTCCGGAACATACACATTCAGCACCACCAACTCGGTAGGCTGCGACTCAACCGCAACATTAGTGCTCACCATCACAGCTGCTCCTTGTACTCCAACCACCAGCACCACAACAGCTACTGCTTGCAATACCTATACTTGGAATGGCATCACTTACACAACTAGCGGAAGTTACAATTATGTGACACTTAATGCAGGAGGATGTGATTCAACCGCCACCTTGGTGATTACCATTAGGAGTAGTACCACTTCAAGTAGCACAATTAATGCATGTAATTCCTATACTTGGAACGGCAACACTTACACAAGCAGTGGAACCTACACCTACAATACCACCAATGCCGCAGGTTGCGATTCAGTAGCTACATTGAATTTGACTATTAAGTCTGCTACATCATCTACTTCAAACGTTTCCTCCTGCAATTCCTATACTTGGAATGGAAACACTTATACTTCTAGCGGTACATATACCTACAATACTACCAATGCAGTTGGATGCGACTCTACTGCAACCCTGAACTTAACCATCAACACTTTCTCATCGCAAGTTGTTGTGTTCTCCGAATCTATGGGTTCTGTTGGTAGCACCACCACCATTGCCACACATGAAACCAACAATGGTTTCGATAACGATGGCTATACCATGAGTGGTACAGCCGACATCCGCAGCACTTCAGCCAGCAACTCATACGCTGGAGCCTCTGGGTCTGCGAATGTATTCTTTACCAACAACAGCACAGCCAGCTTCCAAATAAGCGGCATCAACACAATTGGTGTAAACAATTTGGTTTTAGGTTTCGGAAACCTAAAAACTACAACAGCCTCCAATGGTAGCGAATTAGTAGTTGAAATAAGCACCAACGGAACCACTTTCACACCCTTGGCTGTATCACCAATGAACACAGGTACAGGTACAACAAGCTGGCAGTATCGCACATCCACAGGTACAATACCCAACACGGCTAACCTAACCATCCGTTGGAGAACCACTACAAGCGGACCACAGTTCCGTATAGATGATGTGAAATTAACAGGCAGCCAATCCGGTAATGCATCTATTACGGCTTCCGGTGCAACCACTTTCTGCCCGGGAGGCTCAGTTACCTTAACCAGCTCAGGCGCTACCTCCTATTTGTGGAGCAATGGTGAAACAACACAATCAATAGGAGTAACGCAATCAGGAACCTACTCCTGTGTGGCTACCGATGCCAACGGCTGCACTTCCGCATCCAACTCCATAACTGTTAACGCTACTGACAACACACCTCCCACAGTTATTTGTCAAAACATAACCGTTCCACTCGATATCAATGGAGAGGCCATCATCACTGCCGCGCAAATTAACAATGGATCATCTGATAATTGCGGCATAGCATCCATACTTATATCCAATGACTTTTTCACAGCTATTGACCTTGGTCCAAACAATATCGACCTGATCGTTACCGATGTAAATGGCAACTCTGCTTCATGTACCGCGGTTGTGAACATCGTTGATGGAGTTGGCCCTACCATGAACTGCAATAACCTGACAGTATTCTTGGATGCGTCTGGACAAGCCAACATTACCGTTGCTCAAATTGACAATGGTTCGTTCGATAACGATGGTATCGATACGCTATATATCAACAGAACCAACCTAAGCTGTGCCGACATAGCTGTGGCCGGCGCAACACCTCCTACGGATATTATTTTTTCGGAATACATAGAGGGTTCAACCACCAACAAGTGCTTGGAATTATACAATGGCACTTCCAATCCGATTGATTTGGCTGCCGGAGGATATCAAATCCGTTTCTTTTTCAATGGTTCAACCGTTGCAGGTACACCCATCAATCTGACCGGAGTGGTTGCCCCAGGTTCAACTTTTGTTTTATGCTCAACTGGTTCGGCTGCCAATGTTCTGGCGCTTGCAAACCAAACCAGTGCTGCAGCATTTTACAATGGAGATGATGCCATAGAGTTGACTAAGAACTTTGGCTTGATTCAAGTAGATATCATCGGAAGAATTGGAGAAGATCCAGGAAATGGCTGGGGTGTTGCTCCATTATCAACTGTAGACCAAACATTGCGCCGTCGCTCAACTGCCACTCAAGGAATAAACACCAACCCCGCATCCGGGTTCCCTACATTGAACTCTCAATGGAACGCTTATGCGGTTGATGACGTAACAGGATTAGGCTTCCATTTTGTGAACGGGATTTCAGGTGCTGCCCAAATTACTTTAACCGGAATTGATCCAAGTGGCAACATCTCGACTTGCGTATCCAATGTTACGGTGATCGATAACCTGTCGCCTTCGGTAACATGTAAGAATGTGTCAATATACTTGGATGGTTCAGGAAATGCCTCATTGGTTCCTGCACAAATAGACAATGGCTCATCAGATAATTGTGGTATCGCTTCCATGTCGATCAGCCAATCTTCGTTTACCTGCGCCAACATAGGAGCCAATACCGTTACTTTAACCGTAGCTGATGCCTATGGCAACACAGCTTCATGCAATGCCACGGTAACAGTATTAGACACATTACCTCCGGCAGCTGGCTTCCAAAATGTAACGGTTTACTTGGATGCCACTGGAAACGCTACACTCGCAGCAAGCCAGGTAAATAACAACACAACTGACAATTGTGGAACTCCTTCTCTTTCGATATCACCAACCACTTATGATTGTGGCGACTTGGGAGCGATAAACGCTCCTACCGACCTGTTGATTTCGGAGTATGTTGAAGGTTCTGGTAATAACAAATGCATTGAAATCTACAATGGAACCAATAACGCAATCAATCTTGCCACTGGCGGATATCAATTGCGCTTGTACTTCAACGGTGCCACCACATTCACAACCGTTGCCTTAACTGGAACCGTTGCACCAGGTGGAACTCACTTAGTTTGCAACACATCATCAACTGCACCATTCCTAGCCCTTGCCAACCAAACCAGCGGTTCAATGACCTACAATGGCGACGATGCAGTGGTACTCTTCAAAACTTCTGGAAACCAGATTGTCGACATATTCGGTAGAATCGGAGAAGACCCAGGAACATCATGGATTTCCAGTGCGCTTAGTACTGAAAACCAAACCTTGCGCCGTAAGTCGACCGTTACAGCTGGAGTGACAACAAACCCTGCCTCTGGATTTCCAACTTTGGCAAACCAATGGACCAATGCCGGATTGGACAACACTTCCAACCTTGGAAGTCACTTCATGGTGATCGGTAATAACACCGCACAATTTACCGTAACCGATGCGGGTGGTTTTAGCCTGACTGTACCTGTGGGTGTGACTGTAAAAGATACCATCAAACCAGTTGCTTCTTGTCAGAACCTAAGTGTTAATTTGAGTGCATACCCTCATTGGAGTTGTTGAGTTTAGTCATATTAGCAAACAAATCATTGAAAACCCTAACCCCGGATTTATTGATTTTGCGCAACCTCGTGTACTCATCATGGTGGTTGGACTCATCATTGGTGCAGTATCATTTGCAGGCAGTATGATCGCTTGGGGTAAATTAAATGGAAAAGTAAAAGACTTTAGTTTCACCGGTCAAAACATATTGAATCTGCTCATATTGGCAATCACCATTGCATTGGCAGCTTATTTGGTTTACATGCCTGAGAATAGCATGATGCTTTATGTTATCCTTGCGCTTTCATTGGTGTATGGTATTTTATTTGTATTGCCAATTGGCGGTGCTGATATGCCTGTAGTTATTTCATTGCTGAACTCATTTACCGGTGTGGCCGCTGCTTGTGGCGGATTTTTATACGACAATAAAGTGATGCTCACAGGGGGTATACTCGTTGGTGCGGCCGGAACTTTACTAACGATCTTGATGTGTAACGCCATGAATCGTTCTCTAAAAAATGTATTGATTGGTTCTTTTGGTGGTAGCTCTGCTGCATCAGG
>JBJTQS010000028.1:0-4525 GCA_046075765.1 Bacteroidota bacterium | reverse complement strand
CCATTGCCGTCGAAACTGGAGGCGCACCTATATGTTTCCTTGAACCATCCTCCTTCGGGATGTGGTTGGAGGCCTAGATTTTTTATCAGTTCTTCGGATGTTGGCATATGTTGGTTAAGAAAGGGATGTGAATGAAATTATTTGCGTGGATGAAACTGCAAAATTGCACTACGAAGATACTCCCGATCTAAGTGGGTATATATTTCAGTTGTAGTGATCGACTCGTGTCCGAGCATTTCTTGAACAGCCCTCAAGTCTGCGCCACCTTCAATTAAATGCGTGGCAAATGAATGGCGGAAAGTATGTGGACTGATATTCTTCTTGATTCCAGCTCTGACCACCAAATCCTTTATGATGGTAAACACCATCACTCTGGTAAGCTTAGTTCCTCTTCGATTCAAGAAAAGGAAATCTTCGTTACCTGGCTTTATTTGCAAATGGTTCCTATAGCCATTTTCATAGATTCCGATTTGCTTGATGGCAACGCTACCTATGGGCACTAAACGCTCCTTGTTACCCTTACCAACCACACGCAACAAGCCTATTTCAGGATGGAGATTTGATTTCTTCAATCCGACCAACTCGGAAACACGCAAACCCGAGCTGTAAAGCGTTTCCAACATGGCCTTATTGCGTTCACCTTCGGGCTTGCTGAGATCAATGGTGGCAATGATGGTATTGATCTCTTCAACTGTAAGAAAATCCGGCAGCTTACGACCAAGCTTTGGCCCTTCCAACAAGGTTGTTGGATCGTCGGTAACCACATTCTCTAAAAGCAGGTATTTGTAGAATGACTTGATGCCGGACAACACTCGTGCTTGAGACCTGGAACCCATTCCCAGTTCATTGATCCATTTAAGGAAGTCCTGAAGATGTTGTAAGGTTATTCTTTCGGGTCCTATGGATTGGGGAAGAGTTTGGATGAATTGATACAGTTTTTCGATATCATGCTCATAAGCATCCACCGAATTCCCCGAAAGGGACCGCTCCAATTGCAGGTAGCTCCTAAAGCCTTTTATGTATGAAACCCAACTCACGAGGTAAATTTAGCAAATGCACCTTTAACCTATATTTGCATCGTTATGCGCATCGCCATCATAAACGGACCAAACTTGAACCTTGTAGGCATAAGGGAGCCGGAAGTTTATGGGGACAAGAGCATGGATGGATTCATTTCAAGCCTAAAAAACAAGTTTCCAGCTGTGGATTTGATTTATCTGCAATCAAACTTCGAGGGTGAAATCATTAATTTCCTGCAAGCGCATGGTTTTTCTGCTGATGGTATCATCCTAAATCCTGGCGGCTATACACATACATCGGTGGCAATAGCTGATGCAGTTGCGGCGATAAAAACCCAAGTCATAGAGGTGCACATTTCCAATATTCAAGCTCGCGAAGAGCAACGGCACATCTCATTAATCAGCAAATACTGCAGGGGAACTATTTCGGGCCTGGGTTTGGAAGGATACGAATTGGCTCTAACCTGGTTTTGCAACCAAGCCAAATAGTTAGTTGATTTTATCTGAAGAAGATTACTAAACTAATATTAGTTTAGCATCACAGGCATCACCAGCATCAACAAGCTTTCTTCAGGCTTGCTTTCAGCCTCTGATGGCGTCAAAATACCTGCACGATTGGGCATCGACATTTCCAAATTCACCATCTCACAACCAAGGTTTGTAAGCATGTCTGAAAGGAAACGGGCGTTGAATGCGATTTCCATGTCCTGTCCGCTGAATTCGCAAGAAAGGTTCTCGCTACCTTCACTATTGTAATCAACATCCTCAGCTGAAATACGCAAATCTGAACCGGAAATCTTCAAACGAACCTGGTGTGTTGATTTGTTAGAGAAAAGAGATACGCGTCGAATGGAGTTAAGGAATGCATCGCGTGAAATGGTGAGCTTGTTCGGATTGTCCAATGGAATAACCGCTTCGTAATTCGGATAGCGACCATCAATCAATCGGCAAATCAAACTGAAGTTATCGAATGCGAAGAAAGCATTGGACTCGTTGTAATCAATTTTCACTTTAGACTTCAAACCAGCCAAGGCACCTTTCAAAAGACCTAATGGTTTGCGGGGAACGATGAAAGATGCTGAACGAGCGGAGCGCACGTCCGACCTGCGGTATCGAACCAGTCGGTGGGCATCGGTAGCAACGAATGTGGTGTTTTCGGAACTGAGTTGGAAAAATACGCCAGACATCACAGGGCGCAGCTCATCGTTACCTGTAGCGAAAATGGTTTTATTGATGGCTTCCAACAAAACCTCTGCAGGCATTTCGATGGAATTTGGCTTGTCGATAACAGGAATCTTTGGGAATTCTGCTCCATCCTGCCCCGCCAATTTGAACTTACCATTGTTTGTAGTAAGATCGATTTGGTATGTCTTTTCGTTCACGGTGAATGTGACAGGAAGATCGGGAAGCGTCTTCATCACATCCAATAAGATTTTGGCAGGAATAGCAATCAAGCATGATTCCTTGGAAGTAACCTCAACCGCGGTGGTCATAGTTGATTCCAAATCAGAGGCTGAAATGGTGAGTTGGTCATTTTTCACATCGAAAAGGAAATTCTCCAGAATAGGCAATGGGCTATTACTGTTGAGGGCTCCGCTAACTGATTGCAGGTGACGAAGTAGTGTGTGACTGGAAATGATGAACTTCATATTGAACTCGGTTTAGTTGGTTTTTACCAGATAAGTGACAAATATAGTGGATTCCTAGATAGGTTATTTGGAATTGCTTATTACTTGAAAATCAGAAGGTTTCAAGAATAGTCTTTCGAAGGAAAAATATTGGACTATGACCAAGGATGTATCCTTATTCAATGTTGCGGTCATCCGATCGATATCGTAAGGGTAAGGTGTTCCATCTTCCATGGATAAATTGACGGTTTGTGTTGTGATCGGGCGTCTCCAAAGATCAATTCGGGAGGTATCTCCGTTATTTTTAATCATCACAATTGAACGGAAAGGAGTTTGTGCCCTAATTGAATCCCGTTGATCAGGCAAAAGGCTTTTTTCCAAACCTTCAAAATTCAATACCCGGAACTTCTGGAGGTAGTCGGTTATTTTATCCTGGCTGGTAAATGATACGGGGTTTTCAAAGCCGTCGAACAAGGTATAATCGCCTGAAACCTGATTACGCTCGATTCTGAACGCAAATCCGGAGCGCTCACGGTCTGCAACGGATAAACTCACCAATTGTCCATCACCCAACCTAAAAACATTTTTAACTGCCCAATCGGCCCGCTCGGTAATGTAACGAGGTGTTAAGTAACCACCGAAACCTGCAATATTCGTGATGAAGGGTACCGTTGAATTTTCCATGTACATATAGGTGCCCATTTGATCGGGCGTAGGTCCACCAACGTAATAGGTCTTAACCTTTCCTTCGGAGGTATAAAGCTCCACTTTCACACCTTTGGCCGCGATACTTTTGATAATGTTATTGTAGGCTTTCTTACCTACGGGACTCCATACCTCGACATCATGAATTGTTTCAAGCAATAATTTGATTGCATCCGGCCTAGCCCAATATGATCCATTTACAGTCCATTCTTCCTTGGATTTCCTATCGAGTGTGATTTGTTTACCAGCTTTGTCTGCCAAAAAAATCCTGGTTAATGAGGCGGTGTCCTTGAATGCAAAATCACGAAGTTCATCGCTCATGGTTCCTGAGCGGTTGGTGTATATGAAGTAGGCGGATAGAGCGGCGAGCATTACAGCCACCAATACCAATATTGAATTCTTTTTCATTGCAGCCTTGATTTTGGGGATGTGGCAAAACGTTTGCGTCTTATATAAAGCTTGACGGAAGCGAAAAGTCCCACGATGAACAGCGGGGCAATGGTGTTCACCATTTGCCATTTCAACCTTTCCTCCTGCAATCTGGCCCTATCGAGCAATCGTAGTCGTAATTCTTTAGACCTAACCTCCATCAGACCAGAGTCATCGCATAGGTAATCGATGCAATTCATGATAAAATTCCTATTACCGAACATCTGTCCTGTGTAACGGTCTTCTCCCAATGGGATAACCATTCCTTTACGTGTTCTGTTCTGAATCACATCTCCATCGGAAACTACAATCATGGCAGTTATTTCGCTTAGCTCACGGAATCCGATTGAGGAATCTTTGGAGATGGTCTCTGGTATGCGGTTCTTAAAATTGGAAGTGAACTGACCCTCCAACAACATGGCAGTGATTTTAGGACCCGAATTGAATCTTTTTGCGTCGGGCTTTTCCCTTAAGAGATCCAAACTGATTCTGACAGGAGCGTTGTATACTTTAGAGTATTCTGAGGTTGAAAGCAGCGGTGTTTTACGAACATCGTCCTTACCAACCGCATCTATGGTTGAAACAAACTCATGTTTGATGGCATTCAGGTTCTTGACGACAGGATGCGTGGATGATGGAATTATCACAGGGAAGAAATTCCATGGGATCAACGTTTGCATGGGTTTATTACCCGCTTGTCCGGTTACCACTGGAATTGGTGCTGATTGAAGGTCCAGTACGAGA
>JBJTQS010000027.1:0-4042 GCA_046075765.1 Bacteroidota bacterium | reverse complement strand
GTGGTGGGTGATGATGCACAAAGTATCTACGCCTTCCGTGGGGCCATCATGGTTTTGGGTCCAAACGGATTTCTTGAGTTGATTCCTATTATTGGCGATAACGCAGTTGGCGGCCTCAACAATCGTTTTGGTGGAACGGTAATTCTGCTCCAATTTGAACGTTTTCAAATCGGGATAGTCCGTCTCGAAACTTAAAATATTCTGGATGTTGGCCCCACGGAAGGCGTAGATACTTTGTGCATCATCACCCACCACGCAGATATTCTCATGCTGCGCGGCCAGCTTTTTCACGATCACATATTGTGCGTAGTTGGTGTCTTGAAACTCATCCACCAACACATACTTGAATTTGTTCTGGTACTTATGCAACACTTCGGGGAAGTCGCGCAAAAGCACGAAGGTGTTGTAGAGCAAATCATCAAAATCCATTGCTCCCGCTTTGAAGCACCGCTTCTGATATAATTCGAAAAGCGTTCCGAGCATAGGCTTCCCCGCTTGACGGTCATCCGACATCAGCTGGGTATTCTCCTGGTAATCCCTCCAATTGAAAAGGTTGTTTTTCGCATTGGAAATGCGATTGTAAACGGTGGAGGGTTTATAAATCTTATCATCGAGACCTTGTTCACGCACGATTTCCTTGATCAGATTCTTGGCATCGTCGGTGTCGTAGATGGTGAAGGAAGCAGGGTATCCGATGCGAGGCGCTTCAATTCGCAATAGTTTGGCAAACACAGAGTGGAATGTGCCCATCCACAAGTTCCGGGCCTCGTCGCCAGCGGTAAGTGAAATACGCTTTTTCATTTCGCGCGCCGCCTTGTTGGTGAAGGTGAGCGCCAAGATGTTGAACGGATCCACCCCTTGATGCATCATATGGATGATGCGATGCACTAAAACGCGCGTCTTTCCGGAACCGGCTCCGGCGATAATCATTACAGGTCCATCGATGCACACAACGGCATCGAGCTGCGACTGGTTTAGTCCGGAAAGGTGGCTGGGGTCCAAATTGCTCACAAGTACAGGAAAAGGAGTTCAAAAATAACCCTTTGAAACCTGAACCACGGGGTATTTGCCTAACTATTTATCAACGAAAAACCGGAATCCTGCAGTTTGCAGCGCCGCCATCCCAACAGGTTCAAAAAAAATGAAAACTTGGTCAAGGAATGTGGAGTCGTTTATAGGGCAATGGACTAAATTTGTTTCGAACCCCATGCCATGAAACAATACCACGACCTGATGCGCCATGTGCTTGAGACAGGCGTAGATAAAAAAGACCGAACCGGAACCGGCACTCGCAGCGTTTTCGGTTATCAGATGCGATTCAACCTTGCGGATGGATTCCCGCTTCTGACAACCAAGAAAGTGCACATGAAATCCATTATTCATGAGCTGCTTTGGTTTCTGAATGGTGATACCAACATCAAATACCTGACCGACAACGGCGTGTCTATTTGGAACGAATGGGCAGATGCGCAAGGTAATTTGGGTCCGGTTTATGGCTACCAATGGCGATCGTGGCCCACACCCGATGGTGGCCATGTGGATCAGATCACCAACCTGATTAACCAAATCAAAAACAATCCCGATTCGCGCCGCTTGATTGTAAGCGCTTGGAATGTGGGTGTGATTGAAAAGATGGCTTTACCTCCATGCCATCTGCTTTTTCAATTCTATGTGGCTGATGGAAAATTGTCGTGCCAACTATACCAACGCAGTGCCGATTTATTCCTTGGTGTTCCATTCAATATCGCATCCTATTCGTTGCTCACTATGATGATTGCCCAGGTATGTGGTTTGCAGCTGGGCGACTTTGTGCATACATTCGGAGATGTACACATTTACAATAACCATTTCGAGCAAGTCAATCTGCAATTGTCGCGCGAACCAAGGGCATTGCCTACCATGCACATCAATCCGGAGGTGAAAGACATCTTCGGTTTCAAATACGAGGACTTCTGCCTCGATAACTATGATCCGCATCCAGCCATCAAAGCTGCTGTTGCAGTTTGAAAAATCCAAACATGCCAGTATCCATCATTGTTGCCTTTGACGAAAACAGGCTTATTGGCCGCGACAATGGCTTGCCTTGGCATTTGCCTGCTGATTTGAAGCATTTCAAACAAATCACCATGGGCCATTACATGATCATGGGACGCAAGACTTTTGAATCAATCGGCAAACCACTTCCGGGCAGGACCAGCGTAGTGATTACCCGTCAAGAAGGATTGCAGTATGAAGGCTGCATCATGGCCAGTTCATTGGAAGATGCCATCCAAAAATGTCCGACAAACGAAGATGTGTTTGTGATTGGAGGTGCCGATGTGTTCAATCAAGCCATGCAGATCTGCGATAAGTTGCACACCACCTTAATACATCACAAGTTTGATGGAGACACCCATTTCTCCGAACTGAATCCTAATGAATGGGAAATCATATCGAGAGAGGATTTTGAAGCTGATGAGAAAAATCAGTGGGCCTACTCTTACATCGACTACAAAAGAATCTGAAACGGCAAATCGGTTTAAGCAACCTTTAGCTTGCTGATTGCCGACTTGGTCACTTTCTCTGTGGCGTACTCAAGCGTAATGCGCAGTTCAGCATCCTTGCCTTTGAGCTCCGGAGTATCAAACATCAGGTCTAGCATGATTACCTCGCAGATGGAACGAAGTCCGCGTGCGCCAAGCTTGTATTCGATAGCCATTTCAACTATGTAATCCAGCACATCATCATCGAAAACGATATTCACGTTTTCCATTTCGAAAAGCTTCTCGTATTGGCGCACCAAGGCATTCTTGGGTACGGTAAGGATGGAGCGTAGTGTGTCTTTGTCGAGCGGCTGCAGGTAAGTAACCACAGGCAATCGACCGATCAATTCAGGAATCAAACCGAACGATTTCAAATCCACTGGCGACACATACTGGATCATATTGTTGCGATCCACGGAAGCCATTTCTTTTCCGGATGAAAATCCGATTGCAGAGGTTTGCAGGCGACGACCGATGATGCGGTCAAGTCCGTCGAAGGCACCGCCACAGATGAACAATATGTTTTGAGTGCTAACTGAAATCATTTTCTGCTCGGGATGCTTGCGGCCGCCTTGAGGAGGAACATTCACCACCGTATTTTCCAAAAGCTTCAGCAATCCTTGTTGCACACCTTCTCCTGAAACATCACGGGTGATGGATGGATTGTCTGACTTGCGTGCAATCTTATCTATTTCATCAATGTAAACGATTCCGCGTTCAGCTGCAGCCACGTCATAATCGGCAGCTTGCAGTAAACGGGTCAGTATACTCTCGACATCCTCACCCACATAACCGGCTTCTGTTAAAACAGTAGCATCTGCAATACAAAAGGGAACCTTCAGCATGCGGGCAATAGTTCTTGCTAACAAGGTCTTGCCTGTACCGGTTTCCCCAACGAGAATGATATTGGATTTTTCAATCTCCACCTCATCGCGAGAACGCGAGCGATGCAACAAGCGCTTGTAGTGGTTGTAAACTGCTACACTGATTACTTTCTTGGCCTCATCCTGTCCAATCACATACTCATCCAAGAACCGTTTTATTTCAACGGGCTTTACCAGATTGAGATTGGTAGTGAAACTGGCATTGAGTTGCTCTGTTTTCTCCTCGTTAACGATTTGCTGCGCTTGGGTTATGCACTGGTCGCATATATGACCAGACATACCGGCTATGAGGACATTGGTCGCGCTTTTATCACGACCGCAGAACGAGCATTTTATTTCCTTGCTTTGTTTCAACTTAGACACGGATTGGATTATTTGGAAGTCTTATTCTTCACCAAAACCTCGTCGATCATACCATAGGCTTTAGACTCTTCGGCAGTCATCCAGAAGTCACGATCAGAATCGCGCCATACATCATCGTATGGTTTTCCTGAGTGAACTGAAATGATTTCATACAGCTCCTTCTTCAACTTCTGAATTTCGCGTGCTGTGATTTCGATATCGGAAGCTTGACCTTCTGCTCCCCCGAGTGGTTGGTGGATCATGATACGTGCGTGCTTAAGTGCTGTACGCTTG
>JBJTQS010000026.1:0-3610 GCA_046075765.1 Bacteroidota bacterium | reverse complement strand
AATGGCTCTTATGGTACGCATTACGGAATAGAATTCAATATCCTCCTTCACTTTTCCCTTACGGCGCAATCCAGCAGTATCTATCAAATAGAAATCGAATCCGAAACCTTTGTAACGAGTGTGAATGGTGTCTCGCGTAGTACCAGCCATTGGTGTTACAATGGTGCGTTCTAAACCAAGTAGGGTGTTCAACAATGAAGATTTACCAACATTTGGTTGTCCAACTATGGCGATTTTAGGTAAGTCGTCTTGTTCGGGTTCTTCTTGAGGGAAGTCGCTAACAACTTCGTCGAGCAGTTCGCCCGTGCCGCTTCCGCTGATGGCGGATATGTTGAATATTTCACCGAGACCTAACTTGTAAAACTCGGCATTCTCAAATCCTCTACCAGCATGGTCAACTTTGTTGGCTACCAGCAAAACTTTCTTTTTTGATTTGCGCAGCATCCGGGCAACTTCCTCGTCTAAGTCAGTGAGTCCGGTGGTTACATCCACTACAAACAAAATCACATCTGCCTCATCAACGGCCAACATTACTTGTTTGCGGATTTCATCCTCGAAGACATCTTCGGAACCTCGCACATATCCACCGGTGTCGATTACCGTGAAATGGTGTCCTGTCCATTCGGATTTTCCGTAATGTCGGTCGCGTGTTACCCCCGCCATTTCATCCACTATGGCCTTGCGCTCTTGCACCAAACGGTTGAAGAGCGTTGATTTACCCACATTGGGTCTTCCTACTATTGCTACTATGTTGGACACGGTGTTGTCTTAATCAGTTATATCCTAATCGGTCGAGGGTTTTAGGGTCGTTTCTCCAATCGGTTCGAACCTTAACCGTTAGTTCCAAGAAAATATGTTTACCAATGAATTGTTCTATGCGTTTTCTGGAATGAATGCCGAGTTGTTTGATGGCGCTTCCTTTGTTTCCCAGTAAAATCGCTTTTTGTGATTCGCGGTCTACGATTATTTCGCAACGAATACGATCGATTTCTGCGTCTTCCTTGTATTCATTTACGATTACTTCGCAAGAATAGGGCACTTCCTTGCTGTACTGTTTCAGGATTTGTTCACGAATCATTTCTGTCACGAAAAAACGGACATTACGATCGCTAAGGTCGTCTTTGGAGTAGTAGGCAGGACCTTCTGGCATCAACGATACTAACACATCTTTTAGTTGTTCGGTATGGAAGCCTTCAGTAGCTGATACAGGCACGATTGCTTTGGGGGCGAGTGATGTTTGCCAATATTCAACCGCAAGTTCCAATTGTTCTTGATCGGTAAGGTCCACTTTGTTGATGGCGATGACCAAAGGTAGTTTGCTTTTTTGCAGACGCTCAACGATTTCATCGGCAGCCTTTTTTTCACCGCATTCAACTACCAACAAAACGGCATCCGCGTCTTCCAGCGATGAGTCTACGGCATCCATCATCCTTTCCTGCAAAGTATATGCGGGTTTTAATACGCCAGGGGTGTCAGAGAAAACAACTTGATAGTTTTCGCCATTCATGATGCCTTTGATCCTGTGGCGCGTGGTTTGGGCTTTGTGTGTTACCACAGAAAGCTGTTCACCAAGCATGGCATTGAGCAAGGTTGATTTTCCTACGTTTGGTTTACCTATGATGGCTACGAAACCTGCTTTGTGATTCATGATGCTGCAAAGGTACGCATTTGTTATGGCAGTTATCAGTTGCTATCTTGGTGGGCATGAAATCGTTTCGGTTGAAAGGCACAAGTCATCTTGTTTTTGCGTTGATGATGTTGGCATTTCTGTTTTCACAATGGTGTTTTTTGGAAGCGGATCCGGACATTTCGATGGCAACAGGCAGCAGGGCTGCTTGGACAGATGATGGTATTTTGCTGTGCCAAATCAGGAATTTCTTGAATGGGCATGATTTTCAATTGATGGAAAGCGATGGTTTTTTGAAGGCTCCGTTATATTCGGCTATCCAAGGATTATCGATGGCGGTTTTTGGATGTGAACAGGTAGTGGCTAGGACGACAGTATTATGTTTGGTTGTATTATCGTTTTTTGTGCTTTATTTCAACAACTCTTCTAGGCCTTTTATGGTCATTTTCTTGTTGAGTGCATGCACGCTGATACCCGTCCATCAGCACGCTCATTTGGCATTGGCTGAGATGGCGGCTGTTTCTTTAGTTCTGTTGGCCGCGCTTTGTATAGCCAGATATTTTCAAGAATCGAAAGCCTTTTGGATGTTGTTGTCTCAATTAGCCATTGTTGTGGCTGTTGGAATGAAAATCCAGTTTTTGTATTTGGTGATTCTGCCGGTTTTGTGTTGGTGGGTTTTTGCGAAAACACATGAATCGTTTAAAAACCGATTGAATTATCATTCGAGACCTATGGTGTTTGTCGTTGTTGCCACATTCATTTTGTGCCTGATATATTTTTGGGTTTTCAAAGATGAGTGGATTGTTTTCCAGCAAGCACAATCCGGCTCTTTTTCATGGGATACAATTTCGTGGGATTCTGTTCGCGACAATTGTTTGGCTTATTTATTCAGGAAGAAGATGTTCCTGTTTGTGCTTCTGTTTTTGATTTCTCTGTTTGTGTTTGGCAAGTTGATTTTCAACAAGAATAGGAGGGGAGCACTTTCTGTTTGGTCGATTTTTTCTTTCGTTTGGTTTTTGTTGGAATTGCACAAGTTGCCGATGGATTATTTGCCGATGAGGTACATGGTCAGTTTTTACGTGGCGATGGGATTGTTTTCGTCGGCAGTTTTTACGGATGTTTGGTTGGCTGGACTTTTTCCGAAAATAAAAACCGCGTTGTTCGCGCTGGTTGTGTTGGTTTTCCTGGTGAATGTATATGTATTAGCCAAGGCGTATAATGAACGCACATTCGTTATGAAGTCTATACAGGAGCGTATTGGTGGCACTTTGAATCAAGATGATGTAGTTGTTGGTCCATGGGCGCCTGCCTTAACATGGGGTAGCAAGTGCCGATCCCTTCCGGTTTGGAATGGTTTTTCCAGTAGGGATCAAATCAAAAAATCTGGTTCCCCCACAGTGGTTATAAGCGAAAAAGGTGGTCTTGACTCAGAATTTGATTGGAAACGCATTTTAGGTCGCGATTTGGAATCAGCAGCCGATTCAGTCACTTATTATAAAATTGCCGATTGGAGGGTTGGGCTGTATTGGATTAATTAGGCCATGGTCCAATATTTGAAGTCGGTGGCTCCGTTGTGCTCAGCTAACCTTCTAACAATATCGTTGGTGTGTCCGACATAGATCCTGTTGAATTTTTCCGAAAAAATGGCATAAGTCCAAAACATGGAAAAGTCAAAAAAAGACCCGGCAAAAGTGCCAGGTCTTAGTAGCGGGGGCCGTCCCGATATCCATCGGGATCGAATCCGCCTATGGCGGACCTTTGGGTTATGAGCCCAACGAGCTATCCGCCTTTGGCGGACTCCACCCCTTGATCCAACAATTCACGCAGCATTCGTCTTCCTTGTCCCGATTTGAGCCGTTTCTCCTCTGCCATAGCGAGCGCCCTGGTCTCAAACGGTATAGAATAGAAAGCCACCCAAGGCTTGTATTTGGTAGTCCAATATTTGAAACGGGTGGCTCCGTTGTGCTCAGCTAACCTTCTAAC
>JBJTQS010000025.1:0-2707 GCA_046075765.1 Bacteroidota bacterium | reverse complement strand
CTCCATCCTATCGGAACTGTGGCACATATCATTAAAATGCTACGAATGCCTGATGGGAACACTACCGTTATCATCCAAGGCAAGAGGAGGTTCAAGGTTGATGAGGTAGTCGAGCATGAACCATACTTGAGGGCACGCATCACACCCCTATCAGATAAAAAACACTCGGCAAAAGAGAAAGAATTTGTTGCCCTAATAGACTCCTTGCGTGACTTATCGCTTCAGATTATCACACAGTCTCCCAATATTCCAACCGAGGCCACTTTTGCCATCAAGAATATTGAAAGCCCCTCCTTCCTCATCAATTTCATATCCTCAAACATGAATGCTGATGTGGCCACCAAACAACAGCTGTTGGAAATGGTGGATATGAAAGAGCGAGCTACCAGAGTACTTGAATATCTCACCAAGGAGCTTCAAATGTTGGAGCTTAAAAACCAGATCCAATCCAAAGTTAAGGTTGATATTGACAAACAGCAGCGTGAATACTTCCTAAACCAGCAATTGAAAACCATACAAGAGGAGTTAGGTGGTTCGGCTCATGACCAGGAGATAAATGATTTGAGGGAAAGGGCTATTCATAAAAAATGGTCCAAAGAAGTTGCTGAAGTGTTCAACAAGGAAATCGAGCGATTACTCCGCATCAATCCTGCTGCAGCCGAGTATTCCGTAACGCTCAACTACCTCGAACTACTGCTTGAGTTGCCATGGGAGGAAACAACCTCCGACAACTTCGATTTGAAGAAAGCGCAAAAGGTTTTGGATGCTGACCATTACGGATTGGAGAAAGTGAAAAACAGGATACTTGAATATCTAGCTGTCTTGAAACTTAAGGGCAATATGAAGTCGCCCATCATGTGCCTTTACGGTCCTCCCGGAGTTGGTAAAACATCATTAGGCAAATCAGTTGCAAAAGCCTTAGGAAGAAAATACGTAAGGATGTCGCTCGGAGGTTTGCGGGATGAAGCGGAGATTCGAGGCCATCGTAAAACCTATATCGGTGCGATGCCAGGACGCATCATGCAAAATTTGAAGAAAGCTAAATCATCCAACCCCGTTTTCGTATTGGATGAGGTAGATAAACTTTCCTCCGATTTTCATGGAGACCCATCTTCTGCACTTTTAGAGGTTTTAGATCCTGAACAGAACACAGCTTTCTACGACAACTATGTAGAGATCGAATATGATCTTTCGAAAGTACTTTTCATCGCCACAGCCAATTCATTAAGTTCGATCCAACCTGCCTTAAGAGATAGGATGGAAATAATCGATATCAATGGATATACGGTAGAGGAGAAAATTCAAATCGCCATTAAGCACCTCATACCTAAACAGCTTGATGCACATGGATTGAAAAAAGGAGAAGTGATATTCAATGAACGCATTATCGAAAAAATCATAGAGGACTATACGGCTGAATCCGGAGTGAGAACTTTGGAAAAACAGATTGCATCGGTCATCCGATCAACTGCCAAGTCCGTTGCTCTCCAAGAAAAATACGACCCAAAAATCACGGAAGACCGGTTGCGTAAAATCCTTGGTGCGCCCATTTTTCAAAAGGAGAAATCGCTCGATAGCGGTGTCGCAGGAGTAGTAACAGGCTTAGCCTGGACTCCCGTTGGAGGCGACATACTTTTTATTGAGACGTCACTTAGCAGAGGCAAAGGAAAGCTAACGCTTACCGGTAACCTCGGTGAGGTAATGAAAGAATCCGCATCAATTGCCCTCGCGTATTTGAAGGCTCATGCCGACCAGTTGAAACTGGATGCCGCCTTGTTTGATCATTGGGATATTCATATCCATGTACCAGAGGGTGCTACTCCGAAGGATGGGCCATCTGCAGGAATTACCATGCTGACTTCATTAGCATCCGCATTCACACAACGGAAGATTCGTAAGAAAATGGCCATGACAGGAGAGATAACCCTTCGCGGCAAGGTGCTTCCTGTTGGTGGAATAAAGGAAAAGATTTTAGCCGCGCGCAGAGCGGGAGTTACAGATATCATTTTGAGTGCCGACAACCTGAAAGATGTGGAAGAGATTCCAGCCATGTATCTGAAAGGACTCAAGTTCCACTATGTTAAGGAAATGATTGAGGTGCTAAACAACGCATTGCTTAATGAAAAGGTAAGAGATGCTGTTAAAATCGACATCCCAAAAATTGCGAGCAACATGATTACTGAGATGCCTGAAAGCAGAAAACCAAAAATCGCTGCAAAGGCAAAGAGGAAATAAAAAAGGGGGCTTATGCCCCCTCTCGTTTTTCATTTTAGACTTAATTAATCCTCCAATTTGAGCGAGGTAGATGTACTCAATGCACCATCGATATAAACCTCAACAACGTAGGTTCCTGGAGTGAATACACGCTCACCTTCCTCCCAAAACAAACACAGATCCTGTCGCTGGTTGTTATAACTAATCTTCTTTGAAGTGGTAGATTGCAATTCTTCTCCGCTTCCCACTAATTTAAATGAAGAGGAGCCAGCTGATCTGTCGCCAAGAGTTTTTCCACCAGGCTCAACAATCCTCAGATAAACATCACGGTCGCCCGGTTTAGCAATTTTATTATCCATGACGGCAAAACAGACTTCCAATTTATTGGTTCTTTTAGCCATGGCTGTTGGAACAAGCTTCCCCTTCGCTCGCTGTTTAAAGGCACTAACATTGACATATTCTGTTCTCAAAACCGATGCGGTAGATATGGTTT
>JBJTQS010000024.1:0-9682 GCA_046075765.1 Bacteroidota bacterium | reverse complement strand
CAAGCCTCCGTTCCCAGCGGTAAAAGGTGTTTGGGGTTGTCCAACCGTTGTGAACAATGTTGAAACCATCGCCTCGGTGCCTCACATCGTGAACATGGGTGGCGATGAATATGCCAAGATTGGAATTGGCAAGAGCACTGGAACCAAACTCATATCCGCCTGCGGACACATCAACAAGCCCGGTGTGTATGAGATTGAACTTGGTTTGCCTACTGAGGAATTCCTTTATTCCGATAACTATTGTGGAGGGATTCGCAATGGAAAGAAATTGAAAGCCGTGGTTGCGGGCGGATCATCTGTTCCGATTTTGCCAGGCGAGCTCTTCTTGAAGACTGCCAACGGCGAACCTCGATTGATGAGTTATGAATCTCTTGCTGATGGCGGATTCGCCTCAGGCACCATGCTCGGTTCGGGTGGTTTCATCGTGATGGATGAGGACACCAGCATTGTGAAGAACCTTTGGAACTTCACGCGCTTCTATCACCATGAGAGCTGCGGCCAATGCAGTCCATGCAGAGAAGGAACCGGCTGGATGGAAAAACTGTTGCACAAATTCCTCGACGGACATGCCACCATCGAAGACATCGATTTGTTGTGGGATATCCAAAGTAAAATCGAAGGCAAAACAATTTGTCCGCTCGGCGATGCCGCTGCTTGGCCTGTTGCAAGTGCCATCCGCCATTTCCGTAGCGAGTTCGAAGAATATGTGAAGAATCCCCATTCAATAAAGGATGTGAAGCATTATTACCGAATCAATAACTTGGTTGAACAATAGTTGATGCGCATTATTTACATAGCGATATTGTTGCTCACTGCAGATTTTTCTGCGGCGCAGTCGTTCCATAAAATCAGCCGTAAAGGTGATTTGTGGATGGGCTGGGGGTGGAATAGAGCCGCATATACCAAGAGCGATATCCATTTCAGTGGTGCAGGCTACGATTTCACATTGCATGATGTGGTTGCCAACGATAAGCAAACGCCATTTGATGCGGAAACTTACTTTGGATTTAGCACCATCACCATCCCCCAAACAAACCTGCGTGCGGGATATTTCATCAAAAATAATTTGGCCGTAACCTTTGGGTACGACCACATGAAGTATGTGATGAGTAATAACCAAACAGTTCGTTTCACCGGTCACATCGATGATCCCCAGTATGCATCTTACGTTCAGTCGGATGGCAACATTTACTTGGCACCAAGCTTTCTTACCTTAGAACACACTGACGGACTAAACTACATCAATGCTGAAGTTGAATTGCACAATGGAGTGTACAAGAAAAACTGGTTTGAGTGCAATGCATTTATTGGAGGAGGTTTTGGAGGACTACTACCTAAAAGCAATGTCAAGCTGATGGGTTATCCAAGAAGTGATGAGTTCCACTTGGCTGGATATGGTGCGCATATGAAAGCGGGCTTTGAGGTGCTGCTCAGTCGTTTCTTCTTCATACGCATGGAAGGAAAGGCTGGGTATATCAATATGCCAGATATAGTAACACGACCAGAAAGTGCCGAGGATCGTGCCAAGCAGCAGTTCGGTTATGCCGAGTTGGATGGCATGTTCGGATTCATATTGGCAGGTAAGTCACAAAAAGAAAATTCGATTAACTAAATAACATCCCCAACAGGATTCAATAGCATTAACCAATGGCCAAAGTAACCATAGACGGCATCACCATCGAAGTTCCAGATGGAACCACCATCCTGCAGGCTGCTCGAATGATCGGTGGCGATGTGGTGCCTCCTGCCATGTGTTACTATAGTAAGTTGGAAACCAGTGGCGGTTATTGCCGTACTTGCATTGTGAAAGTGACCAAGGGTTCTGAAAAAGATCCTCGCCCAATGCCCAAGCCTGTAGCTTCTTGCCGCACCACCGTTATGGATGGCATGGTGGTTGAAAACACTGTTTCACCCGATTTGCTCGAAGCTCGTAAAGGTGTGGTGGAGTTTCTGTTGATCAATCATCCACTGGATTGTCCCATTTACGATCAGGCAGGTGAGTGCCATTTGCAGGATTTGAGTTACGAGCACGGATTGGCGAAGTCGAGGTATGAGTTCAAGCGTCGCGAATTCGAACAAATAGACATTGGCGAGAAGATCAAGCTGCACATGAACCGCTGCATCTTGTGTTACCGCTGCGTGAAGGTGGCTGATCAGTTGTGCGACGGCCGTGTGCACGGTGTAATTAACCGTGGCGATGTGGCTGAGATATCCACTTACATTTCCAATGCTGTCGAAAACGATTTCTCCGGAAACATGATCGATGTTTGTCCAGTAGGAGCCCTTACCGATCGCACTTTCCGTTTCAAAAGTCGTGTGTGGTTTACCAAACCGATGGACGCACACCGCGATTGCAAGAAGTGCAGCGGCAAAGTGGCATTGTGGATGAGTGGGAATGAGGTGTTACGCGTAACCGGTCGCAAAGACAGGTATGGCGAGTTGGAGTCATTCATCTGCAACGACTGCCGCTATGAGAATAAAAACGCATCTGACTGGAACATCGAAGGTCCTCGCAATATCGAGCGTCATTCGGTGATTTCCCAGAACCATTATATGAGTCTGCGTCAATTGAAGATTGATGTTTCCAAACAAAAGGAACTCGCGGAGAAGGCGCATCGCGAAAAGCAAAACACACAGTAACCGTACCCGATGGAGTTGAACGAATTGATATTTAAAATCATTTTTGTGATTGCGGTGTTCGCGGTATCGCTGCTGGTGGCCATGTATTCTACCTATGCAGAGCGCAAAGTAGCTGCCTTTTTCCAAGACCGTTTAGGTCCCAATCGCGCAGGTCCCTTTGGGGTGTTGCAGCCTCTGGCTGATGGTATCAAGATGTTTATGAAGGAGGAAATCATTCCGAAAAATGCCGATAAGGTGTTGTTCGTGCTTGGCCCCTCCTTGGCCATGATGACTGCATGCATGACTGGTGTGGTAATTCCTTGGGGTAGCTCGCTCATCATCGATGGCAAGGAATACATCATGCAAATCACCGATGTGAACATTGGTATCCTTTATGTCTTCGGTGTGGTGTCTGTTGGGGTTTATGGCATCATGATCGGCGGCTGGGCATCCAATAACAAGTTCTCTTTGTTAGGTGCATTGCGCGCGTCATCGCAAATGATCAGCTATGAGCTGGCCATGGGTATGTCTATTGTGGCTTTGGTGATGACCACAGGAACGCTTAGCGTACGTGAGATTGTAGAGTCGCAACCTGGTGGAAGTTGGAATGTTCTTGTTCAACCGCTCGGGTTCCTACTGTTTTTGATTTGCGCTTTTGCTGAAACAAACCGTACACCTTTCGACTTGCCTGAGTGCGAAACCGAATTGGTGGGAGGCTACCATACCGAGTATTCCAGTATGAAGCTCGGCTTCTACCTTTTTGCGGAGTATATCAATATGTTCATCTCTTCCGCGATCATTGTTTGCCTCTTCTTTGGAGGTTATAACTTCCCGTTCATCTCCGAATTAGGCTTGTCGCACAACATGTTGGCAATCCTCGGTACGGTGATCTTCTTTGCCAAAGTGTTCTTCTTCATATTCTTCTTCATGTGGATACGTTGGACCATACCAAGGTTCCGCTACGACCAGCTGATGCGTGTTGGCTGGAAGGTGCTTATCCCATTGGCAGTGGTGAATATCGTGCTCACCGCTGTGTACATCATGTGGAAACATGACCTTTGGAACACAACATTACATGTATCCCAATTGAACCCCTGATGCAGTTAACGAATAGGTCCAAAGTTGTTGTAAACAAGAAGATGAGCTTCGTGGAGCGGCTCTATTTGCCTGCTATTCTGGGCGGATTGATGATTACGTTCCGCCACTTCTTCAAAAAGAAAGCCACCATCAGTTATCCTGAAGTGCAGCGCGATTTCTCACCCGTTTACCGCGGTCAACATGTGTTGAAGCGTGATGAGCAAGGCCGTGAGAACTGTACTGCTTGTGGATTGTGTGCCGTAGCGTGTCCTGCTGAAGCAATCTCCATGACCGCCTCCGAGCGAAAGAAAGGTGAGGAGCATTTGTATCGTGAAGAGAAATACGCGTCGGTGTATGAGATCAATATGCTGCGCTGTATCTTCTGTGGTCTTTGCGAAGAGGCTTGCCCAAAGGAAGCCATCTTTCTCACCGATCGTATCGTAAGTTCAGATTATCAACGCAATGGATTCATATATGGCAAGGATCAACTGGTTGAATCTACAGATGCTGACAAGAGGGTGGATATCGCAGGACGCTTAAAGGCACATCGCCATCAATGAAAATTGCAAAACGCTTCATTTGAATAATTAAATTCGCCGCTTCTAAGGATTTCATGTCACAATACCTGTTTTATATACTTTCCATGCTCACCGCCTTCAGCGCTATGATGGTGGTATTCTCTAGGAAGCCCGTTTACAGCGTATTGTATATGATATTCTGTTTTTTCACCATTGCGGGTCACTACATTTTGCTAAACGCTCAATTCCTGGCTGCCGTTCACGTAATCGTGTATTCTGGCGCCATCATGGTTTTATTCCTCTATGTTATCATGATGCTCAACCTCAACAAGGAGTCGGAGCCTCAGAAATCCAACCTGGCCAAAACAGCCGCTGTAGTATCCGGTGGTTTATTGCTTATGGTGTTGGTGAGCGTATTCAAAAGCGCCGATGGTTTGGCAATCAATCCGGCATTCGACAGCCAAATCGGAATGGTTGAGGTGTTGGGCATGGTGCTTTATGAAAAATACCTATTGCCATTCGAGATTTCCGCTTTGTTATTTCTTACTGCCATGATTGGTGCTACCATGTTGGGTAAAAAGGAGGGAGGAGCACAATCATGACCGGTTCAATTCTGGATACCATCCACATTAATAACTATGTGATTCTCGCATCATTCCTGTTCAGCGTAGGAGTGATGGGTGTTTTGTTCCGTCGCAATGCCATCATCGTGTTCATGTGCATAGAGCTTATGCTGAATGCGGTGAATTTGTTGTTGGTAGCTTTTTCCACTATGCATTCGGATCCGGGCGGACAAGTCATGGTATTCTTCATCATGGCGGTGGCTGCGGCAGAAGTAGCTGTTGGACTCGCTATTCTGGTAATGATATACCGCAACATCGGTAATACAGACATCAACTTCCTCGATAAACTGAAAGGATAATCAACTTGGAACAACTCATTTGGCTCATACCTGCATTGCCCCTTTTGGGATTCCTGATCAACGGGATCGGCAATAAGTCTGTTCCCCGTGGTATGTCGGGACTGGTGGCCTCTGTTTCCGTTCTCGGAGGTTTCATATTGTCTGTTATCCTCTTCACCCAATTACTTGCTGACCCAAACTTGGTCATTCAGCAAAAGCTGTTCACTTGGATGGCGACTTCCACCATGGAGGTGGACTTCGGATTCATGGTGGATCGTCTTACAATAATCATGTTGCTTGTGATTACCGGTGTAGGTTTCCTCATCCATGTGTATTCTATGGGGTACATGCATGATGAGCCCGACTACCCTCGTTATTTCGCTTACTTGAACCTCTTTGTGTTCTTCATGTTGCTGTTGGTTCTAGGTTCGGGATACTTGATGATGTTCGTTGGTTGGGAAGGAGTAGGGTTGTGTTCTTATTTGTTGATCGGTTTCTGGTTCAAAAACAACGATTACAACGCTGCTGCATCCAAGGCTTTCATCATGAACCGCATCGGCGACCTTGGTTTCCTATTAGGTATGTTCCTGATGTTGCAAACATTCGGTTCGCTTTCTTATGATAAGGTTATCAGCGGTGCCTCTGCCATGTCTGTTGGTACTCCAGTGTTAACTGCGATTGCTCTACTCTTGTTTGTAGGAGCCATGGGTAAAAGCGCCCAGCTGCCGCTCTACACCTGGTTGCCAGATGCCATGGCTGGACCAACCCCGGTGTCTGCATTGATCCACGCGGCTACCATGGTTACTGCCGGTATTTACATGGTGGTTCGTTCCAATGTGATTTATGTATTGGCGCCATTCGCATCTGAAATAGTCCTCTTTGTTGGTATTCTCACCGCACTGCTTGCCGCTTTTATCGGATTGAAGCAAACAGATATCAAGAAGGTGTTGGCTTACTCTACCGTTAGCCAACTCGGTTTGATGTTTGTAGCATTGGGCTTGGGCGCATATAAAACAGCGTTGTTCCATGTGGTTACACACGCGTTCTTCAAAGCGCTGCTGTTCCTTTGCTCCGGTAGTGTGATACATGCCATGGGTGGCGAACAGGATGTGAGGAAAATGGGCGGTTTGAAAAAAGCTTTGCCGATCACGCATCTTACATTCTTAATCGGAACGCTTGCCATTACCGGTATTCCTCCATTTGCCGGATTCTTCTCCAAGGATGAAATCATGGCATCTGCCTTTGCTACCAATGGTTGGATTTTCGCTTTGGTTTGTTTCTGCGCGCTGTTGACAGCCATCTACATGTTCCGCTTGTACTTCCTTACCTTCCATGGTGATTTTAGAGGCAGCAAGCATCAGCATGAACACTTGCACGAGTCTCCAGCATCCATGACTACACCCTTGATTGTATTGGCCATACTCAGTACCGTTGGAGGATTCATCGGCATGCCAGAAATCATGCATGCGCCACACTTGTTGTCAGGGTTCTTGAAACCTGTTACAGCAATGGCCGACTCTTACACATCGTTGCATGTATCCCATACTTTTGAATATTCATTGCTGGTATCTTCCGTGGCTATTCTAGCCATAGTGATTTGGTTTTCGAATCGTAAGTATGCCATTCAAAAGCATGTTCCCGTTGCTCCGCAGGAGTTGAGTGGTTTCCAATGGGTGCTTCATAATAAGTTTTTTGTGGATGAGTTTTACGATGCAATCATTGTGCGTCCGCTGCGAATGGTTTCCAATTTGGGTTATCGTTGGATTGAGCAGGGCTTTATCGACGGAATCGTTAATGGCTTCGGTACGGTAGCTTCATCGCTATCATCTGCCTTGAGGTATCTTCAATCGGGCGCCATCGGGTTTTATATGATCGCCATGGTGATATCGTTTATCGTTGTATTTTTCATTCAAATGTTCCTGTAATCGGTCATGCAAATACTTTCACTGTTCATAGTTCCCCTCGTAGGATTGCTGCTGGTAAGGCTAATGCCCGACAGCCGTAAGGCCTTTTGGGCAGGTATGGTGGTTGCTTTGGTTTCCTTGGCGGATGTTTTAGTGAAAATGATTTCCATGGATCCCGCCAGCGGTTCCCAAATGGTATTGGATCAATTCTGGGTGAAAGATCTAGGTATTTCGTTTTATGTTGGTTTGGATGGATTGTCGATGGTGATGGTCTTCTTGACGGCACTATTGATACCGCTGATCATCTATGCATCAGCTGATCGCGAGATTCCAGACTACAAGAACTTACTCTCTTTGGTATTCTTCATGCAAGCCGCCTTATACGGTGTATTTGTATCGCTCGACGGTTTCTTGTTTTACGTTTTTTGGGAGCTGGCGTTGATTCCAATTTGGTTCATCTGTTTGTTATGGGGTGGTAAAGACCGCATCCGCATCACACTGAAATTTTTCATTTACACATTATCAGGAAGTTTACTGATGCTGTTGGGTGTAATCTGGCTCTGGTTGCAAACACCAGGTACGCATTCATTCGACATTAACTCGCTGATGCAGTTAAGCCTTACGGACTCACAGCAGTCGTGGGTTTTCTGGGCGTTCTTCATCGCCTTCGCTATCAAGATCCCGATTTTCCCATTTCATACTTGGCAACCCGATACCTATGTGTCTGCTCCAACAACAGGTACCATGCTATTGTCGGGCATCATGCTCAAGATGGGTTTGTTCGGATTGATTCGTTGGGTGTTGCCTATTGTGCCTGCTGCAGTTGAATCATGGTCGTGGTTAGCTGTTGGCTTGGCGGTTGTTGGTGTAGTTTATGCTGCTCTGATGGCTATGGCGCAAACAGACTTCAAGCGTATGGCAGCTTATTCTTCCATGTCGCACGTTGGTCTTATCGCCGCTGCCATTCTCACTGCAGATGCAACAGCAGTTGAAGGCGCCACCTACCAAATGATCAGTCACGGTGTGAATGCCATCGGACTCTTCTTTATTGCTGAAATCCTTCAACGCCGATTCGCTGAGCGTGGAATGGACGAGGTGGGTGGTTTGGCGCATGTGTCGAGGCCTTTTGCCATCGGTTTCATGGTTGTCATGCTGGGTAATGTGGCCCTACCACTTACAAATGGATTTGTTGGTGAGTTCCTGATGCTCTCAGGCATCTACAATTATGGCGCATGGAATGCAGCCATTGCTGGACTGTCGGTGATATTAGGAGCGGTTTACATGCTGAACGCCTACCGCAAAACCACTTTAGGAGAAACATCTGCCTTGTCGGCCACATTCACACCGCTTACAGCATCAGAGAAAACTTTGTTGGTGATCATCGGTGCATTGGTGGTTATCGGCGGAATTTATCCAACATATTTGATGGACATTGCAGGGCCATCTTTGCAAACCATCCTTAACAAACCGTTTTAAAGAACCGGAAACAAAACATGAACATCCTTATAGCCATAACGGCGGTTGGCGTACTGGCCATGCTTTCGGAAATCCTGAATTTCCGGAGGTTCCTGTATCCGATTTCGTTGTTGGTGATGTTGGTGGCGCTTGCCCTTACGGGGATGGAGTGGTCGCATGGAGTGCGTTACTTCAACGACATGCTGTATATGAACAACTATGCTGTTGTCTTTACCGGCATCATGGTGCTAACCACATTGCTTTGGTTCATGATGAATGAGAAGTTTTTAAATGGCAATCCTCGTCAAGCGGATTTCACTGCAATCATAGCATTTGCATTAGGTGGTGCGATGGTGATGGCCGGATTCTCCGACTTGATTATGCTATTCTTGGGCGTTGAGATACTCTCAATTGCCATGTATGTGTTGGCCGCTTCCAATAAATCTGAGCCTCGTTCCAACGAAGCAGGATTCAAATACTTCCTGATGGGTGCTTTCGCCTCCGGATTCTTGTTGTTCGGAATCGCATTAGTGTATGGCGCCACAGGTTCTTTCAATCTGCGTGAAATTTCAGAATTTGTTTCTGCAAATTACACCGACATGTCGGCCATATTTTATGGAGGTGTGTTGATGATTGCTGCCGGATTAGCATTTAAAGTAGCAGCAGCACCATTTCACTTTTGGGCTCCCGATGTTTATGAAGGTTCTCCAACACCTTTCACCGCCTTCATGTCAACGGTAGTGAAAACAGCGGCTTTCGCAGCCTTCCTCCGGTTATTCTCTACTTGTTTCTCCGAAGTCTCCGCTTGGTGGTCACCTGTTTTAGCAATCATGTCTGCAATCAGCATGCTTGTTGGTAGCGTTATGGCGCTTCGCCAAACTTCACTGAAGCGATTACTTGCTTGGTCCGGCGTAGCCAATGCCGGTTACATGTTGATGGCAGTGGTTTCGCTCAATGAATATTCCGATACTGCGTTGGTTTTATACGCTGCGGCCTATTCAATCGCCTCCATTGGTATCTTCACCTTGGTATCTAACATGACCAACGCGGGCAACGAGGAAATTTCCTCACTACATGGTTTCTCCAAAGTAAACCGTTTCCCTGCTTTGGTGATTACCGTTCTAATGTTCTCCATCGCTGGCATTCCACCTTTGGCTGGATTCTTCGGTAAGTATGCCATTTTCGCCGGAACATTGAAAGCCGGTTTC
>JBJTQS010000023.1:0-3042 GCA_046075765.1 Bacteroidota bacterium | reverse complement strand
AGAATTCGGACTGCAAAAATAGGGAGTCGTGGGGCTATTTGCCACTAAAAGGCAGCAAAAGAACTTCATTTTTTAACAAAATCCTTGGTGTTTTTTACATTTCTTGTTGAGCAAATAGCATGACAAACAGTTACAAAATGTTTCTCGCCAAGACTCGCAAAGTTTTTCGCAACGGCCGCAAAAGGTTTTTTCATATCGAATCCCTTTGCGTTTTTAACGTCAGTCTTTGGGCGCTTCGCGTGAAAAAAATTATAGTATCTGCCTCCCGCCGCCACCCACCTCCCGTCACTGACCCTGCCACTGTTACTGCTGCTGATACTGGTACTGGTACTGGTACTGCTACTGCTACTTCAACTGCTACTACCACCGCGCCGCCCTGAGCTTGTCGAAGGGCCTCCCGCCGCTGTCCGATAGCTATCGGACTCCCGCTACTGCTACTGTTACTGGTACTGATTTGACTTCCGTATCCAAATTCACTACATTTGCATCGTCTTAATGACACCCCGGCTGGTTGTAGGCCGTTTTCCTCTAAAACCCAGTTGCTTCAGTTTTACAACGCTTTCGCAACATTTCTCAAATTACTTTATGTCATTCCAAAACCTGGGCTTGATCGAGCCCATCTTGAAAGCACTCGAAACCGAAGGCTATTCAAACCCCACACCCATCCAGGCACAAGCCATTCCTCAAGTATTAGAACGCCGCGACCTGCTCGGTTGCGCACAAACCGGCACCGGCAAAACCGCAGCCTTCTCGTTACCCGTTTTGCAATTGCTACACGAACGCAAAGTGCCGCATCGTCACATCCGCTCACTCGTACTCACACCCACAAGAGAGCTGGCCATCCAGATCAACGACAGCTTAACCGCATACGGTCGTCATCTTCATGTTGGACATACCGTCATCTTCGGTGGCGTATCACAACATCCGCAAACAGATGCGCTCAGAAAAAATCCAGGCATAGTGGTGGCCACACCTGGTCGATTGTTGGACTTGATGCAACAAGGTTATATCGATTTATCCCACTTGGAGATTTTCATCCTCGATGAAGCCGATCGCATGCTCGACATGGGATTCATCAATGATGTGAAACGGGTAATCGCGAAATTGCCATCGCGCAAGCAAACGCTTTTCTTTTCCGCCACTATGCCGCCCGAGATCCAGAAGCTGGCCGATTCGTTGCTTCACAATCCTGTGAAGGTGGAAGTAACGCCACCATCATCAACAGTAGATAAGATCGAGCAGTCGCTTTATTACACCAACCGCGCCGACAAAGTAAAGCTCCTCATTCATTTGTTGAAGGAACTCCCTATCAAAAACGCTTTGGTTTTCACACGAACCAAGCATGGTGCCGACAAAGTTGTTCGCATGTTATTGAAGGCCGGCATCAGCTCTGTTGCCATACATGGCAATAAGAGTCAGAACCAGCGTCAAAACGCGTTGAATAATTTCAAGGATGGTAAAATCCGAATACTCGTTGCAACCGACATCGCCGCGCGTGGTATCGATATCGATGAGTTGCCTTATGTGTTCAACTGCGACTTACCCGAAGTGCCCGAGACCTATGTGCATCGCATCGGTCGAACAGGTCGTGCCGGATTATCAGGCCGCTCCATTTCTTTCTGCGATCAAGAGCAACTCGATGAATGGAAGGCCATCCGCAAACTCATCGGCAAAGACATCGAAATCGTGCAAGAACATCCTTTTCCGATGGACACCACCTCTACCCCGGCTCCCAAACCCGCACCATCCAACCAAAACCGACCACCGAGGAGGAATTTTAGAAGAAGATAGAAATTTGAATTGACAATTTACAATTTACAATTTGCAATTGGAAACAAACTTCAGTCATTAGCCAATTGTCATTAGCCAATTGTCATTAGTCAATTGTCATTAGCCAATAGTAAATTGTCAATCGTAAATCGTCCATCGTACGTCGTAAATCGTCCATCGTCAATCAACAATCACCTTCACCGTCTTCCTCCTATTCCCTTGCTCCACCACAATGGCATACATTCCTGATTTTATTCCGGTGAGGTCGAATGCGGGAGAGAACTCGGTGTCGGTTCCTGCTTCGTCACGGTAGGCAACCAATCGTCCGTTCATGTCGTAAGCGCGAAGCGTGAATCGTTCGTTGGCATCAATGCCTTCCAGACTGATGTTCACCACACCCGACGTTGGATTGGGCCATACGGATACATTCAAGTCGTTCTGCTGTGGCAGCTCTTGTCGCAGCAATGACGATGTGCTGGTGATGGATATGCCCGTGGAGTTGAGGTTGGCGGAGTTGAGGATATTCACCGTTGTGGCAGAGAGCCCAGGAGATGTTCCAGTAAACAACAATGTCTTGTCGTATGGATATGCACGGTCCGAGCCTGCGTCTGTTACCCAGATGGTGTTGCCATCCACTACAAGTCCTTGCACGTTAGACACGGCCACGCCAGTGTTGGTCAACAACGGACGCGATGCAACACCTGTTCCTGTTCCAACGATAGGATAGCGATAAATGATTTTGGCGCTGGCACTGGAACCGTTGTTGAGGACATAGAAGTAGTTGGCATCAAAGCCCAATGCTTCGGCGGTGCTGTTTGCATTGAGCAGCGACTTCTTGGCAAATGCGTTCAAATTGGTTGTGGTACCGTTGAAGGCCTGCGACAAGGAATAAGAGTAAATGGCCTTCCCTTGCTTGTCCACCACATACATGGTATCACTGCGTATGATCATACCCGTATTGGGACCCACGGCACTACCCGTGTTGGACCTGAGCAGGCGTGACGCTGTTGCAACGGAACCAGCCTGAGCGCTTCGATACACCTTGGAGTTGGTGGTTCCATCCAGAACATAACCAAATGCAGTGCTCATGAACACATCCGAAGCATTGGTGTTGCCGTTGAGCACGGTGGTTGAAAGTGGATTGCTCACGATGAAAGTAAAGGTGGAGTCGTAGTAGTAGGCACGGTTGGCCGTCACATCCGACACCACGAACCTGGGTGTTGATGAACCGCCACCGCCACCGGTTGTAACAAATACGGTAATGCTATTGGA
>JBJTQS010000022.1:0-5349 GCA_046075765.1 Bacteroidota bacterium | reverse complement strand
CTTGGTTATGAAATATTGGGAACAGAAGATGATATTTCCTTTATTCTTGCGGAAAACACTGGGTGCAAAGTATTCATTGCTATTGGCGATAATTGGATAAGAAAATTGATTTATGACAGATTGAAATCATCGATTCCCAATCTTGAGTTTGCTACTGCAATCCACCCGTCGGCTCAAATTGGTAAGGATGTGAATATTGGAAATGGAGTGGCTGTCATGGCAGGAGCCGTCATTAATAGCTGTACAGAAGTCGGTGATTTTGCAATAATCAATACCAATGCAAGCCTTGACCATGATTGCAAAATGGATGCGTTCTCAAGCCTAGCGCCCGGTGTAACCACTGGCGGCGGTGTAACAATTGGTGCATTCAGTGCGATAGGTATCGGTGCCAACATCAGTCATCGAATTTCCATCGGCTCGCACACGGTTATTGGTGCTGGGTCATTATTATTGGAAAGCTGCGCCGACCAACTTTTGCTGTTCGGTGTCCCCGCTAAGGTCATTCGAAGTCGCGACATAGGTGAGAAATATCTTTGAAAGACTATCTTCTAAATCGTTTGAAGGCCATTTGAAAATCGACAAATCATGATACCCGTAACAAAAACCTTTCTTCCACCCATAGAGCAGTACCAGCGATTCGTGCAACGGGCTTTCAACAATTCATGGCTTACGAACAGAGGCGAGTTGGTTTTGGAATTGGAAAAAAAACTCAAGGATTTGTTGGGTGTTTCGAATATAATTATCACCAACAACGGGACGGTTCCGATTCAAATTGCTTTGAAACTTCTTGGCAGGGGAGGAGAAGTTATCACTACGCCCTTCAGTTATGTGGCAACCACCTCATCAATCGTATGGGAAAACTGTACACCGGTTTTTGTAGATATACACCCCGAATACCTCACTATCGACGAGAGCAAAATTGAGGCCGCCATTACCGAAAAAACCACCTGCATATTGGCAACACATGTTTATGGTAATCCATGTAATGTGGAGGTCATTGCCAAGATTGCAAAACAATATGGATTGAAAATAATATACGATGCCGCTCACGCATTCGGTGTCAGATTCAATAATCAAACTATTTTTCAGTACGGTGATGTGAGCACATGCAGTTTTCATGCAACCAAAATTTTCCATACCGCCGAAGGTGGCTCGATGTTTTGTAACGACCAAGAGTTGTATCAACGACTCTACTACCATCACAATTTCGGCCACAACGGACCATTGGAGTTCCATGGACTGGGTATAAACGGAAAAATCTCCGAATTGCAAGCGGCAATGGGTCTGGCTGTATTGCCATTCATGGATGAAATTCTGGCTGAAAGAAAAGCGGTAGTAGATGCTTACCGAAGCTTAATCGACCAATCCAAAGTGTCGCTTTTGAAAATCCGCCAGGCACGGATTGGAACAATAGTTATTTCCCAGTCATCTTTAAAAGCGAAAAAGACCTTTTGAAAGTCCAACAAGAGTTGAACAGTCAAAATATTTTCCCCCGCAGGTATTTTTATCCATCTCTGAACAAACTGCCCTATGTACATGCCTCCACCATGCCTGTTTCAGAACATGTGGCCGAGAGGGTAATGTGCCTTCCATTGTATGTGGGATTGTCTATGGATGATATACACCGCATAACAAATGTCATCAATTTGCATAGTTGATTATAGGGTTCATTTCATATAATCTCATGTAGGCTTTTAGCCTTGTTGATCCACTATTCATACCACATGGTACAGCTGCGTGTTAAATCATTAATTTTGGTTTATATACATTTATTGAATTTCGATTCAAGCAATTGCCAGTCAATATGTTATCGCAGTCATGAAAAAGATTTCCTTCGTAATCCCTGTCTTTCGTAACCAAGGGTCTATCACCCCCACATACCAGAAGATCACTTCGCTTTTCGGCAAGGTTTTGCCCGGGTATGATTACGAATTTGTTTTTGTGAATGATGGCTCTGATGACAATTCGTTGGATGAGTTGATGGCCTTGCATGCATCCGACTCCAAGGCCAAGGTGATTTCATTCTCACGAAATTTCGGACAAGTAGCAGCGATCATTGCCGGCCTTAAACATGTAACCGGAGAGGCATCTATCATCATGTCAGCAGATTTGCAAGAGCCCATAGAGTTAATTGAAAACATGATTCATGAATGGTCAAAAGGGAATGAGATAATTATTTGTAGCAGACAAGAACGTGAAGACGGCTTTTTGGCAGCAGCGTTTTCAAAGGTGTTTTACAGTCTCATGAAGTTGGGCAACTCAAGAATGCCAAGAGGGGGATTTGATTTCATGTTGCTCGACCAAAAGGCTGTTGAGGAACTCAATCGAATCGATGAACGCAACAGGTTCTTCCAAGGAGATGTATTGTGGCTGGGATTCGGTGTCAAGTTCATCCGTTACAACCGTATCAAAAGGGAAATTGGCAAATCGCAATGGACGCTTTCGCGTAAGATCAAGTACTTCATAGACGGCATGGTGAACACATCTTATTTACCTATCCGTTTTATGTCGTTGTTTGGATTTATCACTGCATGTCTGGGTTTCCTTTATGCCGGATTAATTATCTACAACCGTTTGGTACATAATTTCCCTTTTAAAGGTTGGGCACCCATCATGGTTCTGATATTGATAATAGGCGGACTCATCATGTTAATGCTTGGATTTATTGGAGAATATATCTGGAGGATATATGATGAATCCAGGAAGCGTCCTGTTTATATCATTAAAGAGAAACACCTATAGCATGCAAAGAATGCTCAGGCCAATAGCCATCATCCTGTTGGTGTTTTTAGTGAAGTTGGCTTCTGTTTTTTATCTGGTACACCTATCTAAATGCAATGGCACAGGAAACTTCATGGGCATTGCCAGCATGTCGGGCGATGCTCATTCATACATTACCCCTATTGATAATTTCCTGAAGGAAGGGACCTATTACTATGATGATGCCAAAGCCGGCAGGATGCCTTATCTGGGCTCTATATACATGGTTTTTCGGATGGTATTCAATAAAGAGACAGCCTTGTCGGCTCTTGTTTTAATGCAAATTCTAATTGGTAGCATTTCGGTTTATTGTATGGGAAGACTTTCATACATGCTTACAGGGGCAAAGAGCGCACTTTGGATCTTCATCATTTTATCCTTGGCATCTTTGCACGTTACGATTTTCGATTTTGCTGTGCTAACCGAAAGCCTTGGAACCGCATTCATCGGAATATTCTTATATCTGCATTTTGTTTACCTATCCAAAGGTAGAAAGTTGAAAGACCTTTTTTATTCAGGTGCTTTTTTGGCACTTACAATATTATTCAAGCCCTATCTTTCATTACTTTTCATAGCTGTTGGAATCGAATTCCTATGGTTTTACAGGAGCCATAGCCTATTAAAGATGTTAAAGAAAACCGCGGTTTGCTCGTTATGTGTATTTGCTCCTTTTTTCATTCTTAACTTTCCTTGGACCGTACGAAACTATCTTGTTTTTCAAAGATTCGTTCCGTTTCAGCAGGATGTTAATGCCGGATATGGTTATTCAAATGCAACGCTTTCGGTTTATGGTTTCATTCAATCCATAGGAGAGAGTTATGTTAGCTGGGATAAACGAAGTGCTGGATGCTATTTCGAGCCCGTTGAAGGTTTGCCATGTGAATATGAAATACCCGAGAGGATTTTAGGTCCAAACTTGACAATGGAGAAAATTCAGGATGCTAGAGCTGTGTATGCATCGTATATGAAGAGTCCAAACGATTCTCTTGAGCAACGCACCATTGCGGTTTTTGAGGGCTTAACAGAAGCATATGAGTCAGACCATCCCATATCTTATCACTTACTTACGCCACTGGTTTTAGTCAAGCATTTTCTGATTCATAGTGGTAGTTATTTCATGCCAATTTCTACTAGCTCTTCCTGCTTTCACATGTACCAATTAGCCATCAAAGTCCTTCAGTCGGTCTTATATTACTTGGCTCTAATTTTAGGAATGGCTGGATTGCTGCTGCTCTTTAGAAAAAATGGCAATTCATTTCTTTTAATTTTGATTCCCAGTTACTTGGTGTTGTTTTTTCCAATATTCATGGCAAGGTCTGAAACGCGGTATTTCCATTTGGCTATTCCAGTATTGTTAATCGGGCTAACTTATGTGCTTTATTTATTCGGCTCGAGTGATAATCCTATAATTGCCAAACTCAAAAGAATTTTCTTGAGAAACAGTTAATTGGTTTTTTAAAGATATGAATTTAATGAGACGTGAATCACATGTTTGTTATATTGTTCATATTCTCCAATTTGGAAATTTTCTCCGGGGCACATAATGGCTCTGCTGAACGATATATTTATACCAAATTACGGAGGATTTGTCACTCAAAGGATTTGTTATTACTTTCGTGAGGCATCCTATCCAGCAGTCATTTAAATTCAAAAGGTTGATACGAAGCTTATAGATATTATGCTTTTCAATTCCATTAGCTTCGCAATTTTCCTGCCCATAGTTTTCTTCCTCTATTGGTTTGCCACCAAACGCGATCTACGTATTCAGAACATATTGCTACTCGTGGCCAGCTATTTTTTTTATGCCTGTTGGGATTGGCGTTTTATGTTCTTGCTGGTCTTCTCCACTTTTCTGGATTATTATACCGGTATACGTATTCATGAGTCCAATAGCCCCTCAAAGAAAAAGACCTGGTTGTGGATCAGTATTTTGATCAACCTGGGATTCCTGGGAGTTTTCAAATACTATAATTTTTTCGTTGATTCCTTTGCTGATGCATTAGCGCTGCTAGGTGTTCAAACCAATACCACCACTTTACAAGTGATCCTTCCGGTGGGTATCTCGTTCTATACCTTTCACGGCCTTTCCTACGTGTTCGATTTATATAAGGACCGCATCAAACCTGAAAGGAATTTTATCGACTATTCCGTCTTCGTTAGCTTTTTCCCTTTGCTAGTAGCGGGTCCAATTGAAAGGGCTACGCACTTATTGCCACAAATAAGACAACAGCGGGAGTTTGATTATGCCAAAGCGGTTGATGGACTTCGGCAAATCCTTTGGGGTTTATTCAAGAAGGTTGTCATAGCCGATAACTGCGCTGAGTTTGCCAATATGATTTTCGATAGCTCGGCGAGTTACAATGGCAGTACGCATGTTTTGGGAGCGCTATTTTTTACATTTCAAATCTACTGTGATTTTTCCGGATACTCTGATATTGCTTTGGGTACCGCTAGGCTATTCGGAATCGAATTGCTTCGAAATTTCGCTTTTCCGTATTTCTCAAGAGACATTGCCGAGTTCTGGCGACGATGGCATATTTCACTTTCCTCATGGTTTAAAGACTATTTGTATATTCCGCTCGGCGGCAG